>JAEWWY010000595.1 GCA_023458835.1 Bacillota bacterium | reverse complement strand
TCCGGCCAACCTGTTCCTGGCTCCCGTCAGCTTTGACGACGCCCAATCCTTCACCCAAAGCCTGACCATCAGGCACAAATATGCGGACATGGGTCATCCGGAATATCTGAACATGATCGCCGCCGGCGTGGCCCGGATATCGGAGCTGGGCACCGCCTTTTCCTTCCTGTCCGGGCGCAGGCCGCCCTTCTATTTGAAGGCGCTGGACTTGAATCCCATCGTGTTTTCCAAGGATGGCCGCTTTGTGGCGGTGGACGGCTATGCCGAGTACGTTCCGGCGAAGGAATCCGCCCCTGTCACCGCGCTGCCGGATGCGTCCCACTTGAAGGGATTCTTCCATCCCCGCGGCATCGTGGTGGCGGGCGTTTCCACCAAAATGGAAAAATACAGCATGGCAAGGAACATCGTGACCCTGTTTGCGGAGCTTGGCAGGGAGGATATATACTGCGTCAATCCCAAGGGCGGCGAAGCGGTGATCCAGGGCCGTGCTTATCCTCTGTACAAGAGCATTGGGGATGTTCCCCATCCCTATGATCTGGTGGTATACGCCGCGCCAGGCCAATATTCCCTGGATTTTGTGCGCCAGGTGCCGCAGGGGCGCTCGGTGATCCTCATTTCCGGGATTCCGGCGGATATGCGGTATGAGGATTTTGTAAAGGGCATGGGGGAGGCAAGGCAGCCGGGCGTGCGCGTCATCGGCCCCAACTGCATGGGCGTTTTCTGTGCGCCCAGGGATTTTGAAAAGGGCGTCAATACGCTGTTCATTGATGAAAAGCGCATGCGCATCCCGCTGGGGCCCGCGAGCAATGTGGCCCTGTTCACCCAAAGTGGCGCCATGGGCATCACCAGCGTGGAGCGGAACCCCTATGCCGCCATATTCAACACCATCGTCAGCTTTGGCAACAAGGTGGATGTGGACCTGCCCGACCTGATGGAGTATTTTGAGTCGGATCAGGCGGTGGAAGTGATGGCCCTCTATCTGGAAGGCGTTGGTGCCGGGGAGGGCAGGCGTTTTTATGAGCTGGCCAGGCGCTCAAAAAAGCCTGTGATCGTGTACAAGTCCGGCCGTACGGAGGCCGGGGCCAAGGCCGCCGCCTCCCATACCGCGTCCATCTCAGGCAGCTATGATGTGTTCAGGGCAGCATGCCTGCAGGCCGGCTGCGTGCTGACCGAGGAACTGGACGATTTCTACCACTTTACCAAGGCATTTGCCATGCTTTCAGGCCGCAGGCCCAAGGGCTGCCGGGTAGCCGGCGTGGTCAACGCCGGCCTGGACGCCACCATGGGCGCCGACCTCTTGCGGTATCTGAAGCCTGCCGACTTTGTGCCGGAAACCGCCGAACGGATACAGGCATTGAATACCCACGGATTGGTAAGCGCCGGCACCGCCTTTCTGGACCTGACGCCCATGACCAATGACGTGGGCTATGCGTCCTACATTGAGGCTGTGCTCTCCGATCCCAACGTGGACTGCATGTTTGTGGCCATCGTCCCCCATATCGATAACCTGAAAACATTGCAGGACAGCTTTCTGGATGAGGATGCCATCGGACCGCTGCTTGTAAAAACGGTAAAGCGCCATCGCAAGCCGGTTGTCGTTTCGGTCAATGCCGGCAAGCACTTTTTGCCCTTCGTGCAATATCTGGAGGAGAACGGCCTGCCCGTATACGGCGATATCCGTTCCGCCGTCCGCAGCCTGGATGCCTATGTAGAATATTGGACGCGGAAATGTTGAACAATGTATGCCTGTCATTCGTTAATTAGTTTATGCGAAGAAGGTGTTAAGGAGGACAAGGCGTGAGGCGGAATAAACCAGGAAAGAAAATCAGGGAGCTGGCCATCATCATCGTGCTGCTCCTCTCCTTTGTGCTGCCGCAAGCTTTGCGGGCCCCCTTCACGGCGGCCTTTGCGTACGCGGAAAACGGCCTGGTGCGCGTGCTGCTGACGCGGCTTGCCATAACCGACAGGCTGGACGCGGCGCTGGACGGCAGCTATTCCCTGGAGCCCGGCGGGCTTAGCTTCCAGCGGGGATCAAAGCTTACCATCTCCAGCGCGCAGGGCACATTGATGCTGTATTATGAGGGGATGGCCATGAATGCCGGCCAGCAGCTTGTGCTTAGGCGGCATGCGGTATCAGGCGGCGAGGAGAACGGCCTCCGGCTCAATGGCGACTACAGCCTGTATGCCGGCGATCTGGCGGTATCTGTCAAGGATGGGATGCTCCGCGCCGTGCTGCACATCCCCATGGAGGAATATCTGCTGGGCGTGGTGCCCTATGAGATGAGCGATTCCTTTCCGCTGGAGGCATTAAAGGCCCAGGCCGTTACCGCCCGCACCTACGCGCTGAAAAGGACGGGCAGTTCGGCGGATTACGATGTGGTGGACAACACCAACGACCAGGTGTTCAAGGGGATGCTCCCCGGCAATTTGCAGGCGCTAAAAGCTGTGCAGGAAACCGAGGGCGTGGTAGGCTATGCCGCCGGCGGCCTGGCGGATTGCTTTTATTCGGCCAGCAACGGCGGCCAGACGGAGCTTGTGCAGAACGTATGGGGCGGGCAGGACCCGGGCCTCAGCGTCATGCAGGATGATCCCTACGATCTTGAGAATCCCATGAGCGTTGTCAAAAGCTATGCGGTTCCCCGCTCCTTTGCCAATGCCGCGGCGGATGCGCCCCTGGCGGCGCTTCTTCAAAACGCGCTTTCCAATCAGCTTGCGGCCCTTGGCTATGACAGCGATCCCGCCTATATCCGCGTTACGGCCGTCAATGGCGTCACGGCGCATACGCCAAGGTTTGGCGAAGCCTCCAAGGTCATGACCATGCTCCGCTTTGACGTGCGGGCGGAGGGCAGGCGGCCCCTTTCGGAAGCAGGGCAGGAGGAGGAAGCCTTCTTCCTTGTGCAAACGGCGACGCCCGCTCCAAGCGTGACGCCCGAGGCTCCGAAGTGGTCGGCCATGCAGCCTGTGCCCCAGGCGCTGACCGTGGATATTCCCATCTTCCCCGATGCCGAAACAGCGATGGGCCTGTCCATCAGCGGCAACAACAATGAAATCGTAAGCGTCCGTGAAACGGAGGACAGCTTCGTTGTGGAGGCCCGGCGGTATGGCCACGGCGTAGGCATGAGCCAGCGGGGCGCGGAGTGGATGGCGCTGAAGCATAACGTGACGTTCGCGCAGATTTTGCAGTTCTATTATCCCGGCATGACGCTGGTAAAAATGAAATCCCAGGCATCGCCCCAGCCGCCCATTGACGCGGCCTTCCTGGCAACGCCGGGCCCGCCGGCAACACCCACGCCGCGCCCCACCTTGATGCCCCTTACCCAGCCGCCCGGGCCCAAGCAATGGCAGGCCAAGGTGACGCTGATCGCTGAAAACTCCACGCTGAACCTGCGCGGTGAGCCCAGCCTGGCGGGGACAGTCGTCCGCCAGTTGTATTACGGGCAAAAGCTGCTGGTGCTGGAGGAGCTGCCTGACGGCTGGCTCAAGGTGAAAACGGACGCCATGGAGGGCTATGTGATGTCCAGCTTCGTGAAGAAGGACGAATAGGGGGAATATCCCCCTATCCAGCGCGCTATTCCACCGCGCGCTCCATGCCCCAGGCGTCGCAGGATATGCAAAAGGCATCCCCATCCAGCGCTTCGATAAAGGCGCCCTGCTGCGGGGCAACGGAAAAGACATTCGCGCTCATCGCCACCGTATAATCGGCGGCCGACAGCTCAATGGAGCTTTGGTCGCTGAACACATGCACATCCAGCGCGCCGCGCTTTGCCAGGGGCAGCGGGCAGCGGGCCACGCCCTGGCTCCAGCCGTCGGCATTGCCCCGGTCGAGCAGGATTTCCGCCACGGACAAATCCAATGTTACCTTCACCTGCCGTTCTCCTGCGCAGCGCAGGTACAGGTTTATTTGCCGGGCGGTGGTTTTGGACAGGTCAAAGAGCAGCATCAGCTCAAAGGCAACCCCGTCTCCGGCAGGCAGGGGTTGCCTTCCTTCGATACGCCAGCCGGACCGGGCTTCATGGCCGGACCGCAGGCAGCGCAGCTCTTCCACCGGCACAAATTGAAGCGTTCCGCCGGGCATCAGCCTGGCCTCCCGGGGCAGGGAAAGCGAGCCGCACCAGCCTTCCCTGTACGTGGGCCCCCAATCCCTCCACCACGGCATAAACTCCCATCCGTTTGCCCAGCCCGCCAGGATGCGGCGGTTTTGCCCATCCAGAAAGGATTGCGGCGCGTAGTAGTCAAAGCCCCAATCGATTTCTCCCATGGCGGTATGGACGAATTTTCCGCGGGCATAGTCCATATCCCCTGTCAAATAAACCGTTTTGCGCCAGCCGGCGCCGACCGGCGAGATCATCAATACATGCTTTTCCCCCAGCGCAAAGAAATCCGGGCATTCCCACATCCGCCCCAGCTCGCCGCGGCTTTCGGCCAGTATATTTACGAATGTCCATGCCGTCAGGTTGGGGGAGCGGAAAAGCAGCGCGCAGCCGGCCCCGTTCTTCTCAGCGCCTGCCACCATATAGAACATGCCTTCGTGCCGCCACACCTTGGGGTCACGGAAATTGGCGGCGCGGTATCCCGGCGGCGCGGTCACCACCGGATTACCGGGGTGCTTTTCAAAATGTATGCCATCCAGGCTGTAGGCCAGGCACTGTGTCTGCTCCATCCCGCGGCCGTTGTTGGCTACGCCCGTATACATCAGATACAGCATGCCTTCATGCTCAATTGCGCTGCCGGAGAAGCAGCCGCCCTTGGGATGGTTGTCATAGGGCTCGCTGGGCGCCAGCGCTACCGGCAGATGATGCCAGTGCACCAGGTCGTCGCTGACGGCGTGCCCCCAATGCATGGCGCCCCATATGGCCTCATAGGGATTATGCTGATAGAAAAAGTGGTATTGCCCGCGGAAAAAGATCAGTCCGTTGGGATCGTTCATCCAGCCCGTCTGCGGCATGAGATGGTAACGCTGGCGCATGGCGGCGTTTTGCGCCCGCTTGCGGCCGCTGTCGATAGCGGCCTGCGCCTTCATGATGGCTTGTACATGGGCATCGATTGACATAGCCTTTCCTCCTATTCCGTCTTTTCCGCTTCCGCGGCGCTTTCCAGCGCTGAAAATTTTGCGGGATCATTCAAGCAAAATCGCGCATATGCCTCCGGCGGCGCCTCCAGCCCGTCCAGCTTCCGGATTAGCTGGCGCCGCATCCGTTCCAGCACAGCCGGATCGCTGATGCTCCGCGCCTGCGCGCTGTCCGCCTCCATATCGAACAGCAGCCGGCCGCATTGCGGCTGCTGTGTCTGAAAATCATTGTGCATATTCCCGACCCGCAGCAGCGGATGGCCTTTGGTAAACCCGAAGCCGCCGCTCAGCGTTATTTCATAGGGCGCGTTCCCTGCCTGGATGCGGTGCCGGGCAAAGTGAAGCCCGGCCAGGGTATAGCAATAGAGGGGCACCGACGCATCCGGCGGCAGCATCAGGATGTGACGGCCGTCCGTTGCGTTAAGCTGGCCGCCAAAGATGCCCCAAACGGCCAAATCCCGCTTTTCCGCGCGCCGCCCCTGCCGGATGGGGCGGCCGGTCATATGCCCTGGCAGCGGCAGGCCGAAAAAATCCAGAATGGTTGCCGGTATATCCACGGTCTGCACCAGGTCGTCACTGGCGGCGGCGGGGTTTGAATCCCGCGGGTCATGAATGAATAGGGGAAGATGGGCTACCTCGTCATAGTACGGCCCGGTGTTCTTGCCCAGCCAGCCGTGTTCGCCCAGCATAAAGCCGTGGTCGGTATGGACAATGAGCAAGGTATCGTCCCACAAGCCGTATGCGTCCATCGCCTGCATGACGCGCCCCAGGTTGTACGAGCAAAAGCTCACAAGCGCCTTGTTCTCCAGCCGGTACCTTTCTATTTTTTCCGGCGGCATGTCATCGGGCACAGCCAGATAATCCGGCCAGTCATGCCGCTGGTCGGCGGGCTCCTCCAAGCCATACAACCGCCTGAATGCCGGCGGGGCGAAAAAGGGCTCGTGGGGGTCAAAGGTTTCAATATGCAAAAACCATTGGTCCTCGCTGTGGTTTTCCGCCAGGAAGTCCAGCCCCTGCTGAAAGGTAACCGCTTGCGGGAACGCGGCCGCGTCTTTCATATGCGCGCGGTTGATGGCATCCTGTACCCTCAGGTGCGGTACCCGGCGGCCGCGCATGGCCGTTTCCAGCGCGCCGCGCCCTACCTGGCCGTAGACAGGATCCCCTTCCTGCCCCCGGGAAAACTGAAACGACCTGTACCGCGTGTGATAGCCGAACCCCGCATCCTCCCAATAGTGGACATGATCGGTGGTCAGGTGCGTATAAACGCCGTTCCGGCCCAATATTTCCGGCATGGAGTCGTCAAAGGGCTCCAGGGCGCTCCATCGCGCGTGCAAAAAGTTCTCCCGGCCCGTGTGCATCTCCCTCCGGGCCGGCATGCAGGGCAGGCTGCCCGCGTAACACGCGTCAAACCGGGTGCAGCGCCGCCCCAGTTCCTCAAATTCCGGCGCATGCACGCTTTCACAGCCATAGTTGGGCAGCAGCCTGCGGTTCAATGAATCATAGGTAATCAATATCGCTTTCATGCTTGATGTTCCTCCGCTTGATAGGCCATTATGGGAAAGGTCACATAGACGGTCGTGCCGGCATTAAACACGCTTTCAACGCGTATACCATAGGCTTGCCCGTATTCCAGCTCAATGCGTTTTTGAATGAGCGCCAACCCTTTTTCGCCGACGATATCCGCTGTAATAGGCGTTTCAGCATGGAAGGCGTTGATTTTTTCCACGGTTTGCTGGTCCATGCCAATGCCGTTATCCCGGATTTTAAGCATCAGCGTCTCTTGCCGGCGGTATGCTGAAACCTCGATGGTAATCGCCCCGACCTTGCGCGACAGGCCGTGCTTGAGCGCGTTTTCAATGATCGGCTGCAGCACGAAGGGCAGCATTTGCAACTGGGCCGCCTCCGGATCCATATGCACCCGGGTATGCAGCCGCTGTCCGTAGGTTTTTTGAATCATAAGCAGGTAATGCTGCAGCGCCCCGAATTCCTCCACTACCCTGACATGCCTGTTTTCGTTCGCCAGGTTGTAACGCAGCAGCAGGCCGAAGGCGTTTGTGATCTCCTCAATCTCCAGGTTGTTGGACTCAATGGCGATATTGCTTAGCATTTGCAGTACGTTGTAAATAAAGTG
>JAEWWY010000594.1 GCA_023458835.1 Bacillota bacterium | reverse complement strand
CCCCCCCCCCCCCCCCCCCCCCCCCCCCCCCCCCCCCCCCCCCCCAGAAATTGCTCGGTGACGTGTTTGAACGATTAATAACGACGGAATTGGGATAAATATTTACCTTACGGCGAAGCAAATGGCGATATCATTGTGGTTGGTGTTATGCCATGTGCTTTATTATATAGGTAATTGAATGCCAGACATCTTCTTGGGCTAAGCTATATTATGGCTTATGACACGTGTTTTTTATCCTGTGAAGTAGAACTTCAGCCAGCCATCGGCATTTGGCCCTCCTTCATAGATAGGAGAGCTGTTCAAAACGTCTTAATCAATACAGCCTTGCCAATTATCTCCGGGAAAGCACTTACACCTGTTTGGATGATTACTATGGGAAGGGTAGGTTTATCAAGAACCGGACATTTTCAAAAACGATTTGCTTTTTGAACGTAATGCTATGTATGCGGTTATTCAATGGGAAGGATTTTGCATCCACGGGCATGATCAAAGGTCTTTCTTACCGCCTTTTATAAGCCTTTGGCAGCAGTCCTTATAAATAGCCATTTGATTACATCACAAACTCGGGAATCCCTATTTTTCGTGTTATGATAATCGTGCATATAAGCAAGATAGATCAAACTAAACTTTTGTTCTTGTTTTATCATTATCGCGAAGGTACTTTCTTCTATAGGGCGAAAAGGATATGTTGAACGAAAGGCTGCGGACAAAATCATACAAGTTGAAAGGCGCATGGGGCACAAGGTAGGGAACTCCAATGCCCTCGCCGGAGCTTATACATTTTTGATTTATCAAGGCAATGATATGCTCTGTATACACGTACTCTGCCGGTTCGATCCAAAGTGCCGGGGAATTCGATGCGGTGTCCGCCGTCTGTATGGAGCAGGGGCCGGTATCAGGATCATAGACATTTTGATATTCGTAGAACGCCTTCTCCGGATAGAACGAGCCCAGTATCGATGCGGCTATATCGTCCTCCCCGCCGATGTTGTTCCGCAGATCAAGGATCAATCTGCCGCATCCGGCGTCCATGATCGTCTTAACTGCCTAGCGGAACATCGAAAGGGTGGAAGTGTATACGCCCGAATCATGAAGGTAAGCGTCCAGTTCGCGCCATACTTTTATATAGTCGATATTCCCCTCCAGCATTTTCAACTCCACCATCGCTTCAGGAACAGGATCAGGGGTATCAATGCCCCGAATCATATCCCGGATCTTGTCCGGAACAACTGCGGAGGGGTACCCCTTTTTAAGGGAAAGTCCCCCATCGCCATGGGCGGTCAGAGTGACGGGAACCGATTAACTGCTATCCGGGCTCCTATATGCCAGATCAACATGCATCCCGACTGGTGCGCGTGTAAGATATTGCACCTTTTTATTGCGTGCATCCTCTAATGCTGCAGAATTTCCGTCAAAAGTGGCAGACCCTGCATCAAGGGCACTTAGGATTGGCATTGCGTTTCAGGTCAGAAGCTCGTCGTCGGAACGCATTCCTGGCTGGGGAAGCTTCATCAACTTAAGCTACGACGAGCCGGCCGTCATTCACCCGGGCAACGGTAAATCCAAAGCTCCCGCTGATGTATTTCTCATCTATCTGCGCTATGTTCATCATAGAAACGTGTCCATCAGGAATTTCGTGAATATAAGCCCGAAGCGCCAGATAATAGGTGTCAAAATCGTTGGCTGCCTGAGCATCCTCCGCTTTCTTCCCGCAGATATCACCCAGCGTCCCCCTTTCGATGCCTTTCCAATCGGTGAAGGCGTATCCTCGGGACAACCTTTCATGAAGCTGTGCAAAGGCCTCCGTCCAGCCGCTGGACGAAAAAATTGCTGGCTATTTCAGCTTCTGTGGCCAGCGCACCGCCTGCAAGCAGAAGTATGGTAAAGATAAGATAAACGTAAACCGGAACCGAATTTATTTGTCCTTTTTTTCATGTTAACTCGCCTTCCTTAAGACAGCGAACGCAAGGCAAAAACAATATATATGTCCCGCGGCTCTTTTTTGATAATACAACATTTTCCCAATAAATTAAGTGTGGCAGCAGAAAAATGCAAAAAAATTGCGCCGAAACTTGAATCCCAAATCGGCTTCTAGTATACTGTTGCCAGATTTGAATGATTAATGTCAGCGCGTAGGAGGAATACAACATGAACCGTCTGCTTCGCACAATCACCGCAAGCTTTCTGGCGGCGCTGTTGACTTGCGGCACCGCAACCGCGGCAACCATCACCAGGCTGCAGGATGATTTCTATGTGGCGATCAACGCCCAGTGGCTGGCCGAAGCTTCGATCCCGGCAGACAAGGTGCTGGTCGGCAGCATGGCCGATTTAACCTATCAGGTAGAGGCCCAGCTTATCGGCGATTTTGACCGGATGCTCGCAAGCCATGAGCAGCCAGCGAGTCCGGAACTGGGGGAATTCCTGCAGCTGTACGCGATGGCGGTTGACTTTGATGCGCGAAATAAAGCAGGCTCTGAGCCCATCCGCATATATCTGGATCGGATCGCCGCCGTGGATCATTTTGATCAACTGAATGCGCAGCTGGCTGAGTGGATACTGGATGGTATCTGCACCCCTTTTGGTTTTTCCGTTGCACCGGATATGGGCAACTCCGGAATCAAGGCGTTGTATGCCGCCGCACCTAAGCTCTTCCTTGGAGATACCAGTTATTACAGCTCGGAGGCCTATGATCAGCTTCTGCTGTTATTTGAACAGACAGCTTCTGAATTGCTGACACTTCTTGGAATACCCGAGGCCCAGGCACGGTTGGCAGCCAGCCAAGCCGTCACCTTTGATCGGATGCTGGCACCCTATGCCCGTACAGCAGAAGAAGACAACGACTACGAGCTGCAATATAACCCGTTATCTACCGGTGCGTTTGGGCGCTTTTGCACATCCATAAGGTTGGATGATCTGGTTCGGGACCTTACCACTCCTTCCCTCGAGCAGGTCGTTGTGGCAGATTCCAGGTACTATCAAGCGCTGAATGACCTCATCAACGAGGAGAACTTCTCCATGCTGAAAAGCTGGATGCTGGTGTCCACCGCCTTTAGTATGGCGCCAATGCTTTCGGAAAAGATCGCAAACAAAGCGATGTCCTTTTCCTTAATGCTTTATGGACAGTCGGGAAAGCCCAACCTCAAGCTTAATGCCTATCGTATGGCATCGGCTGTATTCGAC
>JAEWWY010000593.1 GCA_023458835.1 Bacillota bacterium | reverse complement strand
GGATATGCTGGATGCCATCGCCGGCAGGGATGGGAAAGCCTGGGCCCAGCGGTTGGAGGACCTTCCCCGCCTGCTTGCCGATGAGCAGGTGCAGATGCACAGCATCTGCCGCATGTGGAACAGGCTGATGGACGCCTTTGACCGCTATGGCAGCGACCGGTTGGGCGGCGAATTGGAATGGGTGATGGATCCGGAGGAAATGCGCGCCTTTTTGAAGAACACCGCGGAAATGGCCGCTTATCTGGATACGCTGATGCGCCAGCACCTGGAGGAGAGCGCCCCGCCCCCCGCGGCCAACGTGAACCAAAGCTTTTTGGAACTGCTGGAATATGTGCGCGGACAATACACAGGCAGGCTGCACTTAAGCGAGCTGGCGGCGCAATTCCATCTGAACACGGCCTATTGCAGCGAGCTGTTCCGCAAGGTGACGGGCATGACGTATACCGATTATGTCACGAAGCTGCGCATGGAGCATGCCCAGAAAGCGCTTTTGAGCGGGGAATGCAACCTGCAGTTGCTGGCGCTGGAATTGGGCTATGGGGACTATTTTACCTTCAGCAAGCGGTTCAAGCAGTATTTCGGGCAGGCGCCCACCAGGATGGCCGCGGCAAAATGCGGGGATAAACAACCGATCATTTGACAAACAAAACTGAAACCGTGACATGTATTTGCGCAATATGCCCTGTTATAATCAAATTACCTACTGAATCGTTAAGGGAGGAAAAGTTCATGAGATCCAAAGGTTTCCGTGTGTTTGTCGTCCTTTTCCTGGCAGCCGTGATGGCGTTTGGCTCCGCTTTGGCGGAGGGCCCCACCGTTTATGACACGCCCCAATCGTTCACCATGTGGTGCTCCATGGACAAGGCCGCCGGCGCGGTCAAGGATTGGTCCGAAAACCTTGTTTTCCAGACCATGAAGGAACTGACGAACGTTGCCGTGGAATTCCAGCATCCGCCGGTGGGCGGTGAAAAGGACGCCTTCAACCTGATGTGCGCGTCCGGCGACTATCCCGACGTGATCCAGTACACCTGGCTGACCGTGCCCGGCGGCCCCGCGAACTATATCACCGACGGCGTCATCGTTCCCCTTAACGACCTGATCGACAAGTATGCGCCCAACTTCAAGGCCTATCTTGCGGCGCATCCCGACATCGACCGCCAGATCAAGCTGGACGACGGCACCTATTATGTACTTCCCTCCATCTATGAGGATAAGGAGCTGGCCACCCACCAGGGTCCCGTGGTGCGCGGCGATTTCCTGCAAAAGATCGGCATGACGCCGGAAGAGTTCCCCACCACCGTAGCCGGCTGGGAAGAGATGCTTATCAAGGTCCGCGACAGCGAGGAAATGAAGGATGTCATCCCTTACTTCTTCGCCACCATGACCAACGTCTCCGAATCCCCCACCATTCTGGGCGCCTACGGCATCACCCAGGAATTCTATAACGACAACGGCACGGTGAAGTACGGCGCGATCCAGCCGGAGTACAAGGAATTCCTGTCCACCATGCGCAGGTGGTATGAATTGGGCCTGCTGGATCCCGAATTTGCCGCCAATACCGCCAAGCTGCGGGACGAAAAGGTCACCAGCAACCGCGTGTTCGCCTTCATCGGCTCCATGGGCAACAGCATTACCCGTTACACGGCCATGAGCCGCAATGAGACGAATCCTGATTTCCAACTGCTCCCCATGCCTTACCCCACGCTGAACGAGGGTGAAACCCCCATCGTGGGCCAGCAGGCCGCGGCTTACACGGGCGCCGGCGTGGCCATCACCAGCTCGTGCAAGAATCCGGAGCTGATCATAAAGTACTTCGATTACTTCTACAGCGAAGAAGGCCATATGCTTTCCAACTGGGGCATCCAGGGCCAGACCTATGACTTTGATGCCGACGGGAACCCCTACTTCCTGCCCCTGGTGGCCGAAAGCCCCGAAGGGCTGTCCCGCGAGCAGGCCATGGCCAAGTACACCATCTGGCAGTCCCAGTCTCCCGTGTACAAGCGCAAGGACGTGCTGGAACAGCGCGACTCCCTGCCCGAGCAGATCGAGGGCCGCAAGAATTGGATGAAATGCACCAACGCGATCATCATGCCCCCGGTAACGCCCACCGCCGAGGAAGCCAGCGAATTTGCCACCATCATGAACGATTGCACCACCTATATGGTGGAGCAGGCAACGAAGATCATCATGGGCACTGTCGATCTGGAGGAAGGCTTTGATGTCATGATCGCCACCCTGAAGGGCATGGGCATCGACCGCGCGCTGGAACTCCGCCAGGCGCAGCTTGAGCGCTATCTGGCCCGTCCCTGATGCCATGTGACCCGGAACAGCACCAAGCAGGAAACCGGGACGTCGTGTCCGGCGCCCCGGTTCCTTTTTACCCATTTATGGATGAAATCAAAGGGGGGAGGAGAGCAAAATGTCCATTTCGGTACCGGCCCGGCGCCGGGCAGCTTACTCAAAGCCTTTTTCCTTGCGCTTAAGGCAAGACTTTATGCGGTATAAATACGTTTATTTGATGGTTTTGCCGCTCGTTGTATGGTATCTGCTGTTTTGCTACTGGCCTTTGCTGGGGAATGTCATCGCGTTCAAGGATTTCAAGCCCAACAAGGGCATCTGGGGCAGCCCGTGGGCGGGATGGAAGCATTTTGCCTCCTTCTTTTCCAGCTACTATTTCCTGCGGCTCCTGCGCAATACGCTTCTGATCAGCCTGTATGGGATCGCGTTTTCCTTTCCGGCCCCCATATTGCTGGCGCTGCTCATCAACGAGCTGAAGGGGCCGCGCTATAAGAGGACCGTCCAGACCATCACCTATATGCCCTACTTTATTTCCATGATCGTTATCTGCGGCATGCTGATGGATTTTCTGAAGAAGGACGGCGTGATCACCTCCCTCCTGGCGGCTTTGGGGATGCCCAATGAAAATTATCTGATGAAGCCCGGTGCTTTCCGTACCATCTATGTGGCTTCGGACATCTGGCAGCATTGCGGATGGAACTCCATCATCTACCTTGCCGCCCTCAGCGGCATTGACCAGGAGCTGTATGAGGCGGCGCGCATCGACGGCGCGAGCCGCCTCAAGCAAACGCTGCATGTAACGCTGCCGGGCCTTTTGCCCACCATCGTGATCCTTTTGATCATCCGCGTGGGGGCTGTGCTCAATATCGGCTATGAAAAGATCATACTGCTGTACAATGCCTCCAACGCGGAGACGTCGGACGTCATCTCCTCCTTCGTATACAGGCGGGGCATTCTGGAGGCGAATTACAGCTATACGACGGCTGTGGATTTCTTCAACGCTTTGATCTCCTTCGGCCTGGTGATTTTAAGCAATACGGTCAGCAAGCGCAAGACAGAATATGGCCTGTGGTGAGAGGGGGGAAGGATATGATTCAGGAAAGCAGGGGGGAAAGGGCGTTCCATTTCTTCAATGTCATCGTGCTGGGGCTGGTGGCGGCTTTTACGCTGTATCCCCTTCTCCACGTGCTGTTCGCGTCGGTTTCCAACCCCAACGAGCTGGTGAAAAACGGCGGCATTCTCCTGGGCCCCAAAGGCTTTGAGCTGGCCGCGTACAAGATCGTGTTCCATAACCCCGATATCCTGGGCGGGTATATCAACACCCTTCTTTATATGGGTGTCGGGACATTGATCAGCATGGCGCTGACCATCATGGGCGCCTACTCGCTGTCCAGGCATCATGCCATGTGGGTCAAATACATCACCTTTTTTGCGGTGTTCACCATGTGGTTCAAGCCCAGCATGATCCCGTTTTTCCTGACTGTAGGCGGCTCCATGGGCATGAAGAATACCTTCTGGGCCATGGTGCTCCCCAGGGCCATCGTAACATACAATCTGATTGTGCTCAGGACGGGGTTCGCGGCCGTCCCGGAAAGCCTGGAGGAATCGGCGCGCATTGACGGCGCCCATGATTTCACCATCCTCTGGCGCATCTACATCCCCCTTTGCATGGCCAATATTGCCGTTGTCACCCTGTTTTATATGGTGGCCAAATGGAATTCCTGGTTCGACGCGATGCTGTTCATCAACAAGCGCACCATGTTCCCGCTGCAGCTATTGCTCCGGGAGATACTGATCCTCAACAGCACCGACAGTATGCTGGCGGCGTCGGCCGTCAGCCAGGGGGATCAGATCCCCGTGGGCGAGACCATCAAATATGCCACGATCGTAGTGGCAACGCTGCCCATACTGTGCGTTTATCCCTTCATTCAAAAGTACTTTGTCAAGGGCGTCATGATCGGCGCGATCAAAGGATAATGGAGGAGACTATGAAAACGATTTTGGAAAAAGCAAGGGAGCTTCCGGTATACGGCCAGTATGACGTGGTTGTGGTGGGAGGCGGCTGCGCCGGCTTTCCGGCGGCTATCGCCGCCGCCCGCAACGGTGCCAAAACGCTCATTATCGAACGTTTTCCCTTTTTCGGCGGCACCGCCACCGCGTCGTTGATGGCCAACATTGTGGGCTTCCGCAACCAGGTGGAGCCGGATTACCTGCAGACCACCAAGGGCATCGGGGAAGAATTGATGCTCAATCTTCTGGAGATGGGCGGCGCGGTCCATTCCCGCAACGCGTACCCCTCCGCCATCCGCTCCGATAAAAAGGGCGACCTTTCCTACAACTATGCCTTCGACACGGAGAAATTCAAGTACGCCGTCCTGAAGATGGTGAAGGACGCTTCCGTGGACATCCTGTTCCACACCTATTTCAGCGACGTGGTCATGGAAGGCGGTCAGGTGCAGGGCGTGATCATTGAAAACAAGTCCGGCCGCCAGGCCGTGCTTGCCAAGGTGGTCATCGACGCCTCCGGCGACGGCGACGTGGCCTACCATGCCGGCGTGCCCTATTGGCAGACGAAGAAGGATGAGGCGCCCAGGCTGAACGACTGCCTGATGTACAAGATCAAGGGCTTCCCCGCGGATACGAAGGCCCCCGGCTGCCTGTTCGGGGATACGATGGTGGTATGGGGTCCCTCCCCCGGGCCCATGAACTGCGCCGATGCCGATGAGCTGACGCAGAGCGAAATCGCCGTACGCCTGGGCGTGTACGACGACCTGGAGAAGAAGAAGGCGGCCCGGGACGATCTGAAGGGCGCGCAGATCGTGGACACCGGCACGTTGATCGGCATCCGCCAGACGCGTTTCTTTGACGGCGAGTATAAGATCACCGGCGAGGATGTGCTGGAAGGGCGCAGGTTTGACGATGTGATCGCCATGGCGGCCAACCCTGTCATCAATTATTACGGCTACCGCCGCTTCCTTACCCATGAAGGGTATCAGATCCCCTACCGGGCCATCGTGCCCCAAAAGGCGGAAAACCTGCTGGTGGTGGGGCGCTGCATGTCCTCCGACCAGATCGCCTATGAATCCTGGCGGGCCATGGCCCACATCCTGGCCATCGGCGAGGCGGCGGGTGTGGCGGCCGCCATCAGCGCGGCGGATGGCGTTTCCGTCAGGAAAGTAGACATCAAGGCGCTGCAGAAGCGGCTTGTGGAACAGGGCGCCGAGATTGGACAGGGGTTGAAATAATATGAAGATCACCCATGTTTCCACCACCGCCATCCTGCGCAAGGTGGAAAAGCCCGCCATGGACGGCATGTGGACGTACGACGCCGGGGGCCTGCTGGTGACCCGCGTCCATACGGACGAGGGCATCACAGGCTATGCGTCCACCAATTTCGGGCGCGTCAAAAACGGCGTCTATATCCTTCAAAAGCTCATCGAAGGGGAGCTTGCGCCGGAGCTTGAGGGGCAGGACCCGTTCTTTGTGCGGGCGGCGCGGAAAAAGCTGTGGGACGCGGCCCATTACCATGGGGTGGAAGGCCTGGCCCAGTTCGGCATAGCCGCACTGGACATCGCCA
>JAEWWY010000592.1 GCA_023458835.1 Bacillota bacterium | reverse complement strand
TTAGAAAAGGCCGGTACATAGGCACGGCCCAGGTGAAGGACACAACCGCGGAGGAGCTTGCGGAAATGATGGTGGGCCGCAAGGTCAGCTTTGTGGTGGAGAAGCAGCCGGCTGAGCCCAAGGAGCCCGCTCTTACCGTGCAGAATTTGACGGTGTTCAGCCGCCAGCATGGCAAGAAGCTGGTGAATAATGTTTCATTCTGCGTGCGCCGGGGAGAGATCGTATGTATCGCCGGCATTGACGGAAACGGGCAAAGCGAGCTGGTATATGCATTGACCGGCCTGATGCGTCCGGATGCAGGAAAGATCTTTCTGAAAGACCGGGAGATCACGCTCAGCTCCATCCGCAGCCGCAATGACATGGGGATATCACATATTCCGGAGGACCGGCACAAGCATGGCCTGGTATTGGACTATTCCCTGGCGGAGAATCTGGTGCTGAAAAGCTACCACAAACCTGGATTCCAAAGGCGAGGCTTCCTTCGCTTCTCAGAAATCGGCCGTCATGCCAGGGGATTGATTGAGAAGTTCGACATCCGCTCCGGTCAGGGAGCGTATACTACTGCCCGCAGCATGTCCGGCGGCAACCAGCAAAAGGCCATCGTGGCCAGGGAGATCAGCCTGGACCCGCAACTGCTGATTGCCGTGCAGCCCACCAGGGGCCTGGACGTGGGAGCCATCGAATACATTCACCGCCAGCTCATAGAGCAGCGGGATGCCGGAAGGGCGGGATTGATGGTATCCCTGGAATTGGACGAGGTGATGGGTGTTTCCGACCGCATTCTGGTGATGTACGAAGGCGAGATCGTGGCCGACCTTGATGCCCGCGGCGTCACCGAGCAGGAGCTGGGGCTGTACATGGCCGGGTCCAGAAGGAGTGAAGTGGTATGAAAAGAAAAAGTGCATTTATCAATGGGCTTTCCAGCGCCGCTTCCTCTTTGATCGCTATTTTGGTGGGTCTGGCGGCAGGCTTTGTGATTCTATTGATCAGCAATCCGCAAACCGCGCTGCCCGGGCTGTCAATCATCCTGTCCGGAGGCTTCAATGAGGGCATGAAGAGCCTGGGCAAGGTGCTGTATTTCGCCACGCCCATCATTGTAACGGGTCTTTCCGTGGGCTTTGCTTTCAAAACAGGCCTGTTCAACATCGGCGCTACCGGCCAGTTGATGGTTGGCGGCTTTGTGGCGGTATTGGTTGGCGTACGGGGCGGCATCTTCGGCCCTGCCCAATGGCTGGTGGCATTGATCTGCGGCATGCTGGCCGGGGCTTTGTGGGGTATGGTGCCGGGGCTGTTCAAGGCGCTTCTGAATGTGAATGAAGTCATTTCCTCGATCATGATGAACTATATCGGCATGTATGGCATCAATTATCTCATCAAGAATCTATATTTCATGAATAATGGGAAAAAGATGATGATGGTATACAACGCGGCCAAGAGCGAGACCTTCAGCGTGAGCGCCTCGGCTGTGATTCCCTCCTGGGGGCTGGACAGCATCTTTTTCAGGCTGACCAAGGAAGGCAACAAGGATGTGTTTTCCAGCCTCAACGGCGGCATCATTATTGCCATTGTGCTGGCCATTGTCATCTACATACTTTTGAACCGCACCACTTTCGGTTATGAATTGAAGGCCTGCGGCTATAACCGCAGCGCCAGCCGGTATGCGGGCATCAATGAAAAGCGTTCCATTATACTTTCCATGGTGATTGCCGGAGCGCTGGCGGGCACTGCCGGGGCATTGATGTATCTGGCCCCCACCGAGGGGCTGCACATCGAGGTCAAGGAGGTGCTGGCAGCCCAAGGCTTTACAGGTATCCCGGTGGCGCTCCTGGGCTTGTCCAACCCCCTTGCCATCATTTTCTCAGGCATTTTTGTAGCCTATATCACCGTGGGCGGAGCGAATTTGACCATCCTCAAATATATGGAGGAAATCATCAGCATTATCGTTGGCATCATCATCTATTTCAGCGCCTTCTCTCTTTTGATCAAGCAATTGCTATCCCGCGGCGCAGGTAAGCACAAGCGCCGGGATGAGGAGAGGGAGCTTGAGGGAACGAAAAATGCGGGGAAGGAGGCATAATAGGCTATGGAATCCATCTACTTTCTGGTTCAGCAGATGTTCTTCTTCTCCATCCCATTGCTGGTGGTAGCCCTGGGGGGCATGTTCAGCGAACGCAGCGGTGTGGTCAATATTGCCTTGGAGGGTATTATGATCATAGGCGCGTTTGCCGGGATCTTTTTCATCAACCAGATGGAGCGCGTGCTCAGCGGCCAGCTTCTTTTGCTGCTGGCTATCCTCGTTTCCGCAGGCGCCGGACTGATATTTTCGCTTTTGCATGCCTATGCCGCTGTAAACTTGCGGGCGGATCAAACCATCAGCGGCACGGCGCTGAATATGATCGCACCGGCCGCCGCCATCTATGCGGCCCGCATGCTCCAGGCGAACGGTGTGCAGCAGATTCAGTTCACCAACACGTTCCGCATCCCCGCGGTGCCGTATTTGGGCGGCATTCCAGTGCTGGGGCCGCTTTTTTTCCAAAAGACATACATCACCACCTATATTGGCATCGCCATTCTCATCGCGGCCGCCTTTGTGCTGTACAAGACGAGGTTCGGCCTTCGCCTGCGCGCCTGCGGCGAGCATCCTCAGGCGGCGGACAGCGTGGGGGTGAACGTATACCGCATCCGGTACGCCGGTGTTATGATCTCGGGGGCGCTGGCGGGCCTTGGCGGGTTGATCTTCGTGGTGCCGACCTCCACCAACTTCAATGCCACAGTATCAGGCTACGGCTTCCTGGCGCTGGCGGTGCTGATCTTCGGACAATGGAAGCCCATGCGCATCTTCCTGGCGGCGCTGTTCTTCGGGCTGATGAAAACCATTGCCGCGGCTTATTCCGGCATCCCGCTCCTCAAGGAATTGCGCATTCCCAGCGACATCTACAAAATGATCCCCTTTATTGCCACCCTCGTCGTGCTGGCGTTCAGCAGCAAGAATTCCCAGGCGCCCCGGGCTTCGGGCGTGCCCTACGACAAAGGCGGGCGATAGGCATTGCCTTCATTCAAAGCCGGCCAGGCGCTGCACGCTTGGCCGGCTTTGAATGGGTCCGCAGGATTTTGCCGCAGGATGGCACCGCTTATACAAGATTTGAGGCACAAGCTTCCGACACCTCAATATCTTGTATTGTTTTTTGCATTTTTTGCAAATTTACCATTGACGGAAGGCGCCCAGGCTTGTACAATGGAGCATGGTTTTTTTCGGGAACAGCGGAAGGGAGGATGCGGTTTGAACACGAAATTTATCTTCGTAACCGGCGGAGTGGTCTCTTCCCTGGGGAAGGGGATCACCGCGGCATCC
>JAEWWY010000591.1 GCA_023458835.1 Bacillota bacterium | reverse complement strand
CAAGCGTGATGGGCAGGGATACCCGTGCAAGCGCGGTGCAACTGAAAAAGGTCTCCTCCCCGATCTCCGTTACACTTCGGGGAATGGATATGGTCTCCAGCATTTTGTTGTTTGAGAAGGCTCCCTGGCGGATGCCCGTGGTTCCAGCAGGGATATCATAGGACAGCCCATGGCTGGGCGGATAATGAATCAGCTCGCTGCCCTCAAAGAGCACGCCATCCATGCTCCTGTAGCGCTGATTGCCCTGAGCCACCTCCACCCGCTGCAGCGCCCCATAATCGGGCAGCGCCCCGGTACCGATCTGCCGGAGGGACGCCGGCAGGTAAACGGCCTCCAGCCCGCCAAGATTCGAGAACAAATAGTCCGCAAGAGCCGTGACCCCATCCGGGACCGTGATGCCGGTAAGCCCGCCATTTCCCCCGAATGCATAATCGTCTATAAACAGCGTGCCCGGCGGAATCTCATATGTGCCACTCCGGCCGGCCGGGTAGACAAGAAGCGTTTTCCCATCCCTGCTGAACAATGCCCCATCATACGTCTGGTATTGTTCATTCCCCTCCGCCACAGTGATCTGTTCAAGCTCTCCGTGTCCGGGCAGCGCCGCGCTCCCGATGGAACGGAGGGATGCCGGAAGAAACAGCCTCTTCAGCCCATCCATCTGTGAAAACATACCGTTTGAAATCTCCGTGACCCCCTCCGGCACCACCAGGCTTTCCAGGGAGGTATTTATGCTGAATGCATAATCCATGATGGCAGCCGTGCCTGGCGGAATATCATAATGCCCGCCCCTGCCCGAAGGAAAAGCCACCAGGGTTTTTCCGTCTTTGGTGAACAGCACCCCATCAACGCTTTGGTACTGAGGATTATCATCCGCCATGGTGATCCGCTCCAGCGCCCCTCCGCTGGGCAGCATGCCGCTGTTGATCACGGCCAGGGAAGCGGGCAAAACAATCTCCTTTAACGCCGGCAGCCCCCATACTGTGCTTTCCGGAAGCTGCGTGATGCCTTCGGGGACCGTGAGATGCGTAAGCAGTTCATTATAGCCAAAGGCGCCCCTCTCCACAGCCGCGGTGCCGGCAGGGATGTCATACCGTTCCCCCTTGCCTGCGGGAAAAGCCAGCAGCGTTCCGCCATCCTTGCTGAACAGCACCCCATCTATGGCCCGATAGGCCGCATTTCCATCCGCGACCACAAACTCCCGCAGGCTGATGCTAAGGTTGGACAGGTTTTCGCCGATGCGTGCAAGCGCTGCCGGAAGGACGATCCTTTCCGCCGCGCCGCACATAAACAATAGGCTGCGAAAGGAATATATCTGGTCAAGATCGGTGATTTCCGGGCTGACCACCACCTCCTTCACCGTTTGATTGTCCATGCTTCCATCCATCGTGTACCTCGCCTGCCATCCGTTCACCGCGGCATGCGCGGTAACGGACCCCGCCCCTTCCGCAAACCCGGCAAAGGTGGCATATCCATCCTTGATCTCATACCGAATGCCATCCAAGGTCACTATTTCGGCCCCGGCGCTTGGGGCAAGGAAACACATCAGCCCAAGCGCGCCCAGGAGCACGCAAAGAAACAGCCTGCGCATCGAAGCATCCTCCTCCCTCATTGCGGGGGTAGTTCCATCATGGGGATATAGCCCGCCTGGGCGATACACTTTTGCCCTTCCTCACCAAGCATCCAGTCCAGGAACAGCCCGCCCGCGGCCCTCTCCTCACCGGCCCTTATGACCCCATAATAGCTGGTGGCAAAGGGATACGTTCCGTTGCGCAGGTTTTCCGGAACGGGGGCTATGCCATTGACAGACAGAACCTTGATATCATCGCTCTTGTAAAGGGTATCGATGTAAAACTTGTAGGTATAGCCAATGCTGCCGGCGCCGTTTTCATAGTCCCCCACACGCCGCACCAGCCCTTCCATGCCGCCGGTGATGAGGTTGGGCTTCGCGGCATCAAGCGGCAGGCCCTTCATCACCAGATTCTCCATGGCCGTCTGGCTGCCGGAGTTCTTCTCCCGCTGGTAAGCCAGTATCGCTTCATCCGGGCCGCCCACATCACGCCAATTGGCAATCTCCCCGGTGTAGATCTTTTGAATCTGCTCCACCGTCAGGCCCTCCACCGGATTATCCTTGTGGGTAATGAATACAAAGGCGTCATAGCACACCGGTTTTTTCGCAAGCGTGACGCCGTTTTGGGCGGCAAGGGCAAGCTCCTCATCCGAAGGCTCCGTAGCGATGATCACATCCACCGGGTGACTTTCATCCATTGCCGCAGACTGGGAAGGCAGTTGCGCCGAGCCGTTGGGCTGGCGTAAGATCAAATGCTCATAGGCTGTATGGGTGGTGGAAAGGAAGGCAAACCCTTTCACTTCCTCTTCCGGAAGGTACAAATGCTGCCGCGCAAACTCCATCACCATGGGCACGGACACGGTAGAACCATCGATACTGGGGTAGGTGCCGAACTTCATTTCATACAGTGCCTGATCCCCGGCAGAACCGATTTGCGTCTTGTCTCCCAAACGAAAAGCGCTGTCCCCCACAATCTGCCGCCAATTTTCCGGCCGCTTCAAGTCCTGATTGATCTGCCCCCATGAGCCTGAGCCCAGCGCCCCCGACAGCATCATCCCGCACAGCATAAAGACCAGCAGCCCCGCCAGCTTCCGCATGATGGCCCCTCCTTTTTTCGCACAATGCATATACTCAAGGAACGACGATGGATGGCTGAATTATCCATAGACATTCAGCAAAACAACAATATTTCCTTTTGCGCGCCCGTCTTGACAGGAAAAAAATGGTCTGTTATGCTTACATCAAGCTGCAACGCACAGTTCCTTTCTATTAATTTCATCTCTTTTCAGCCATATTCGCCGTGACCGTCAAGGAGGATCAACATGAAAAAAAACCGGGCCGCTTTCCTGTTCGTTTGCCAAATGCTTCTTTCCTGCTGCCTTGGGGGCTGTGAATCTTCGGGGAAGCTGGTAACCGAAGGCGCCTACTATCCGGCGGATGAGTGGCGCACCTCCACCCCGGAGGAGCAGGGGGTTGATTCGGAACTCCTGTTGAAAATGTTTGAAACCATCCAGGCGGAAAAGGTGCCTATCCACAGCGTGCTGATCATCCGCAACGGATACCTGGTCTGCGAGGCATACTTACAGCCCTTTCGCCGGGATACGAGGCACGATCTATTTTCGGCCACCAAAAGCTTTACCTCCGCATTGGTCGGGATTGCCATCAGCGAGGGAAAGATCAAGGGCGTGGACCAGAAGATCACAGATATCTTCCCGGATCTTCAAATCCCGAAAAACAACCTTGGCCTTGAGGATACCACCATTGAAAACATATTGACCATGTCCGCCGGCCATACTGCCGATTCCGTAGATTTTGTCTATGGCATCCGGAATTGGCCTCAAAAGTTTTATAGCCTGCCCTTTTCCACAAGGCCCGGCACACGCTTTTTATACGACAGCGGCGCATCGCACCTGCTGGCCGCCATCCTGAAAAAAACCACCGGCCAGGCGGTGGAAGCTTACGCCAGAAAGCGGCTGTTTGATCCCCTGGGCATTCGCGGTTACGCCTGGGAAACGTCCACCGAGGGCATCCACACCGGCGGATGGGGGCTGCGCATCACGCCCGGGGATATGGCAAAGTTCGGATATATGATCTTGCACAAGGGCTCCTGGAACGGAAAGCAGGTCGTACCCCCTGAATGGGTGGAAACGGCCACGCGCAAGCACATTGAGGGGTATTGGGGCGAAACCCGGGGCGATGACTACGGATACCAGTTCTGGATGAACCCCTTCGGCGGCTGCCGGGCGGACGGTTTTGCCGGACAGTTCATATACATCCTGCCGGAGTATGATATGGTGGCCGTCTTTACAAGCGGCATCAACTATTCCGAAGTTTATCAGCCCGCAAAGCTGATGAGCGACTTTGTCGTACCCGCCGCAAGATCCAGGGAACCGCTTCCCGCAAATGCAAGGGCCAGTGAGGCGCTGGCAGCCTGTTTGGAAAATCTGGAGAATCCCGTGCCCGCGGCCGTGCCGCCCCTGCCCGAAACCGCCGGATACATCAGCGGGAAAACATTTGACCTAAACGCCTTTCTCTCCAGCTTTTCTCTGGCGTTTGACAGCGGGGATACATGCACACTGCACATTGTGCAGCAGGGGAGAAGCATCGCACTGCCCGTGGGGCTGGACGGCGTGTACCGCGTATCCAAAGCGAAGCAGCTTGGCACGCTGGTGTGGTATCCTCCCTATCAGGAGGTAGCCCTGAAGGGCCGCTGGGAAAGCGCAAACACCTTCATCCTTGATTGGCAGTACGTGGAGGAGCCGTATCATGAGGAATACAAGTTCACCTTTGAAGGCGACAAGGCAACCATGGAGGTCACGGAATATGTGGTGGGCTGCGCAGGCCCTATGCAGCCCTACGCGAAGTATGACGCGGTCCTGAAAAAATGACCAAGTACGCTTTATTTACAGGCGCCACCGGCGGGCTGGGAGAGGCTTGCATAAGGGCGCTGTCCCAAACCGGCCGCTGGACGGTATTCGCCGCGGGAACAAACGATGCAAAGCTGCTGGAGTATCATGCGCTTGCCAATGTGATCCCCCTGCGGATGGATATCACAGAGGAAAGCGGCGTGCAGGCTGCGCAGAAGGTCGTGGCGGAGCGGGCCGGAAAGCTGGATGCCATCGTCAACTTCGCCGGCCGCAGCGCCTTTGCCTCCATGGTGGAGGGCGGCTGTGCGGAGCTGACGCAGCGGCTGCTTGATGTAAACGTGCTGGGCATGATAAGGGTGAACCGCGCGTTTTTTGAGCTGATCATGAAGGGTATGGGCCGGATCATCAACTGCTCCTCCGAAGCGGGCTGGATGACTGCCCAGCCCTTTGCCGCGCCCTACTTCCTTTCCAAGCGCGCCGTGGAAGCCTACAGCGACAGCCTGCGGCGGGAGTTGATGTTTTTAGGCATCCCCGTGATCAAGATACAGCCCGGTTCCTACCAAACCAACTTGACGCAAAATACGCTGGCCGGCTTTTATCAAACGCTGGCGGAAACACGATATTACAAAAACGTCCTTTCCCGGCTGAAGCCCCTGATGATGCAGGAACTTACGCATGATAATGACGCCAACAAGCTGGCGTCGGTTGTCCTTCATGCGCTGGAAACAAAGCACCCCAAGCTTAAATACCGTGTCGGCACAGGAAAGCTGCTTGCCATGCTGGAATTGCTTCCGGAAAAGGGCGTGGACCTGCTGTATCAATGGCTCGCCAAGCTGCTGCCGGCTCAGGAATAATCGTTTTACAGGAGGTCAGCATGTTCATCAAATCAATCATCGGATTTGCGTTGGATTGCAGGGATGCCGATGCTTTGGCGGATTTTTATGTGCGTTTGCTGGGTTGGGAAAAGACACATTCAGGTAATGGCTGGGCAGGTATCCGCTCTCCTCAGGGGTTGGTGTTGGCCTTTCAGACCGTAGAAGAATATGTGCCTCCCGTATGGCCTTGGAAAGCCGGGGAGCAGCAACAGATGGCACACATAGATTTTAAAGTCGAGCATTTGGCAAAAGCCGTGGAACATGCTTTAAGCTGCGGTGCCAAAAAATCCGGTGCGCAATACTTTGATACTTCGACTGTAATGTTCGATCCCGAGGGGCACCCGTTTTGCTTGTCAACCGCTGACCCATAAAAAAGGAAACACTTCCGGCCAATTCTCGGAAGTGTTCCCTTATACCATACGTCAGTTCTTTATAAAATACCCTGAACCTGGTGTTTTCCCGAACATTTATGGCCTTCCCAGCGTCCCGTCCGGCCGGCGGCAGTTGGTCCAGGTGGGCAGCGCCGGATCGCAGGGGAATTTCGCGGCCAGCTTTTCATCGA
Source organism: Bacillota bacterium (assembly GCA_023458835.1). Taxonomy (GTDB): domain Bacteria; phylum Bacillota; class Clostridia; order Christensenellales; family Aristaeellaceae; genus JAEWAH01. The sequence goes on along the minus strand of JAEWWY010000591.1, from coordinate 9,628 downwards.
TATCAATGCCAAGGCCGGGTTTGCCGTTGGGGTATACATATCCGCCCCGAAGCTCCGGCGAGCCGGGGAACACGTCCAGGCTGGCCTGGGTAAACCCGGACCACTCCTGAATGCCGAAGTTCCAACTGGAGACATCCAGGTGGATGTTGGCGGCGTGGCCCACAGGCGATACGTCTCCAGGGCCGTGCCAGGCGGTGCGCACGCTGAAGGCCTCGCAGAAGGCGGCCAGCTTGCGGGCGGGGGTGATGCCGCCTATTTGGCTGATGTGGCAGCGGATATAGTCGATGAGCTTATTGGAAATGAGCGGCGTCCACTCCCTGGGATTTACGAACAGCTCGCCCATGGCGATGGGCGTATGGGTTTGCTTGCGCATGATCTCAAACCATTCGCCCTGCTCCGGGGCCAGGGAATCCTCATAGAAGAACAGGCGGTATTGCTCCAGCTCCCTGGCCAGGCGGATGGATTCCATGGGCTCCAAATGCTCATGGACATCATGGCAGAACTCCACTGAGAAGCCGAAGCGGTTGCGCATGTAGTCAAACAATTTGGTAACGGAAAGCTGGTATTGCAGCGGGTCATAATACGCCCCGCCGCAGGCATCCTCGGGGCGCAGGGAGGAAAGCGGCTGGATGCCCCCGGCATTCCCGCCGTAGCCGCCATGCTGGAGCCTGATGACCTGCACGCCTTTTTCCATAAAGGCCTGCACTTTATCGCCCACCTCCTCCAGTGTTTTCCCGTCGGCATGGCGGTAGACCCGCGCGCCCTCCCGTACCTTGCCGCCAAACAGCTCATACAGGGGCAGCCCCGCCTGCTTGCCCTTGATATCCCACAAGGCCATGTCTACCCCGGACAAGGCGGCGTTTTGAATGGGTCCGTTGCGCCAGTAGGCGGATACCATGGTCATCTGCCAGATATCCTCGATGCGGGAAGCATCCTTTCCCACCAAAAGCGGCTTCAAATAATGTTCAATTTCATAGGCCACCGTCAAAAACCGCTGAGTAAAGGTGGCGCAGCCCAGGCCGTACAGTCCCGGCTCGCTGGTATCCACACGGACAACCACCAGGGGAATGTTTTGCGGGGCCGTCAAAATCGGCCGGATATCAGTGATCGTAAGCGCCATAAAATCCACCTCTCTTATGATACAATCATTGGATACAGACTTTTCTCCAATTTATAACACGCGTGCATTCCTGAGCCTTCCCCTTGAGTAAGCGCCTATCAAAACGCCAACGCGTCATTCTGAGGGCGCGAGGCGGCCGAAGAATCTTTATGCGGTAAGAATCTCAATCATCCTTGCGCTCCATGGCCGCGTCCTTGTGGCGCTGGGCCCAGCTCTTGTCCATCCATACGGAGGGGGCAAACCATTCGGGCTGGCCGGGCAGCGTCAGCCCGCCGTCCACCCGGATAACGGCGCCGGTAATATAGGAACCCTTGTCGCTGGCCAGGAAGGCCGCCAGTTCGCCGGTGTCCCGCGGCACACCCATGCGTCCCAGGGGAATGGAATCCTCGATGGGATAAAAGGGGCGGCCCTTGATGATATCCCCGGCCTTGGCGCCGGGCGGCGGGCTATGCGGGCGCACACGGGTAGCGCCGGGAGCGATGCAGTTGACCCGTATGCCATAGGCGGACAGCTCCAGCGCCAGGGACTGAGCCGCGCGGTTAATGGCCGCCTTGATGCCGCCGTACACGAAATCATCAGGATGGGCCGATTCGCCCCGGGTGGAAGTAACAAAGAGGATGGAACCCCGTGTTTCATCCCTGACCATGATGCGGGCGGCTTCCCCGGCGGCCATCAGATAGCCGATGAAGTTCGTATCCACAATATATTGCAAGTCTTCCCTGGTGGCGGTGAGGATGCTGTTCCTGGTATCCCGGCCGGCGTTGCTGATCAAAAGGTCAAGCCTTCCCAGGTCATGCCTGGCCTGCTTGACGATGCTTTCCGCCACGCCCTTTTCCTCCAGGGCGGCGTGATAAACAAAGCAGCGGCGATGAAGCTTCTCCACCTGCTCGCGGGTTGCGTCCGCTCCTTCGCGGTTCCGGGAATAGGTGATGGCCACATCGTACCCTTGCTCGGCCAGCACGATGGCGCATCCCTGGCCAATGCCGCTTGAACCCCCGGTGACGACGGCTGCTTTCATTGTTTGCATAATTGCCTCCCATATATATGTGAATCATCTTTCTCTGTCCTGATGGGGAAACCCTTGTCCGGTTTCCTAAAAAACGACTTTTCCGGCAAGCCTTATATCCTCGCTGGAAGCGCCGGCCATGACCGTGAACTCACCCGGCTCCACCACCCATTCATACCGCTTGTTCATAAGCATGAAAGCGTCAAAGTCAAGGTCAAAGACCACTGTCTTCGTTTCTCCCGGCACCAGCGTAATCCGTTCAAACCCTTTGAGCAGCTTTGCCGGCGTGACGATGGAGGATTCCTCATCCCGCACATATAGCTGCACCACCTCATCCCCCGCCCGCTCCCCGGTGTTTTGCACGGTCAGGGATACGCGCAAGCCATAAGGCTCACCGGTCCTTTCCAGCTTCAGGTCACGGTAGGCAAACGCCGTATAGCTCAGGCCGTGCCCAAAAGAATACAACGGGTCCCGCCTGCCCTCCAGATACTCCGCGCTGGCGCCCGGCAGGCGGGAATAGTAGCACGGCAGCACACCCACGCTCCGGGGAAAGCTTACCGGCAGCCGCCCGGCAGGATTCACCTTCCCCGTCAGTACATCGGCGATGGCTTTGGCCCCCATTTCGCCCCCGAACCAGGGCACCACAATGGCGTCCAGCGCCTCCTCCGCAGCGCCCAACTCCACGGGCTTGCCCACTTCCAGCACCAGCACCGTCCTTTTGCCGGCGGACGCCACCCGCTCCACCAGCTCCTTTTGCCGGCCGTAGAGCGTAAGCCCGCAGCGGTCCATGCCCTCGCCGCTGGTCACCGTATCATCACCGCATACCAGCACCGCTACATCGGCCATCCGGGCCAAGGCCACCGCCTTCTCGATGGCATCCCTCCCATGAGGCATCAGGCTCAGTGTAACATGATTACCGCTCACGTCGCACACATATTCCGCCAGAAACCGGTGCCGCTTGCCCGCTTCGAAATAAAACGCACAGGCGGGCAGGGGCTGCTTGTGATCATCAAAGCTATCGATGACCAGCTTGCCATCCACATACAGGCGCACGCTGTCCTCGGTGGTGAACACAAGCTGCCCCTCAAAGGAGCCTTCCTGTTCCACCGCCTCCGGCACGATTTCAAATTCCCCTTCCATGCGCACGCCATAGCCCAAAAAGCGCAGCTCCCGGTGGGGCTTGGCCAGAATCCAGTTGAAATTGACCTCCCCCATCACATCCTGCCCCACAGGCTCCCCCGTAAAATCCCCGCCGGCAAAATAGGTAAGCTTCACGCCGCCCGCAAGCCACTTCGCAGGCATCAGCGTCACATCCCGGTCGGAGATGGCACAGCCGTCCTCCTGAAGGATGCGCCAGCCGGGCATGGCCTGTTGCATTTCCTCATACAGGGAATGCACCCGGTAGCCATCCGGCACGGAAGCATAGCTGCCTATGCGCTGGCGGCGGGAGGATGGGCCGATGAGTGCCAGCGTTCCGGTTTTCGCTTCAAGGGGGAGCAGGCTGCCCCGGTTTTTGAGCAGCACCGTGGATTCGCAGGCCGCCTTATAGCACAGCGCCCTGTGGCCTTCACATCGTATCACGTTTTGATAGCGGGTTTCCGAGGCATAGGGATTTTCGAACAGACCCAGCTCAAACTTTACCCGGAGCACCCTTCTTGCCGCGTCATCAATGATTTCCCCGCTGATCCGCCCGTCCCGCACCAACTGCAAAAGCCCCGCCCGCCATACCGCGTTGGGATAGTCGAACCCCTGCACATGCACGCCCGCCTTCAAAGCCATTTCCATGCTGGACAAATCGTCCTTTGTCAGGCAATGGTTCGTTTTCAGCCGGTTGATGCCCCCGAAATCGGAGCGGACATAGCCCTTCAAACCAAAGCGCTTTTGCAGCACATCCCGCAAATAATGCTCCGAGGCCATCACCGCCTCGCCGTCTATGCTGTTGTAGCTGGCCATGGCATTATAGGCCCCGGCCCGTTTGATGCCGGCTTCGAATACCGGCAGGTAGCATGATTCCACTTCCCGCACCCCGGCCCTGGCCGGGCCGCAGTTGACCCCGCCCTCCGGTATGCCATGGACGCAGTAATGCTTGGGCTCGCATACCACGGCATCCTGGTTTTTGATATCCCCGCCCTGCTCCCCGGTGATGATCTCATAGGCCATCTCGCCGGAAAGGTATGTATCCTCGCCGAAGGTTTCCTCCATGCGGCCCCAGCGCGGGTCCCTCGCCACATCCAGGTTGGGGGCCAGGATCTCATGGATGTTCAGGCTCCGGGTTTCCGCCGCGATGGCATGACCCACCGCCCTGGTCAGGCTTCTGTCAAAGGCCGCGCCCAGGTTCAGCGGCATGGGAAACACCGTGGCCCCGGGATAACTGAGGCCGTGCAGCGCCTCCCCCGTAAAAATGCAGGGAATGCCCAGGCGCGTTTTCTCCACAAACCAGCGCTGGAGGCGGTTTAACACCCGGGGCACGGAGTACACATCGTGCACAAAGCCCATGCCGTCGGGCCCGATGGCCGCATCCACCCGGTCCCAATAGAAATCCGATGACGCGTCCACCGCGCAAAAATGCTTGGGATGCACCTTCGTGGCCAGCTCCACGCCACGGATCATGTCCGTCTGGGCAATCTTTTCCTGAAGCGTCATGCGGGACAGCAGGTCCTTCACCCGCGCTTCAATGGGCAGGTCTTTTTGCCGGTAAGGAAGTTGCACGGCGATTCCTCCGTAAAATATATCATTTCAGGACAGGCAATACCGGCGCTGGTTTGCAGCGCCGGCACAGGCCAATGGTATTTGAAGCTATATTACTTTCCCAGGTACGCGTCAACCTGCTTCTGGGCGGCGGCGAGGACCACATCCAGGCCGGCGGCCTTTTGCTGGCCGATAAGGCTCTGCACGGCGGCGGCAGCGTCGCCGGCCAAGCCGACTTCGATGATCTTGTTCATGTCGGTATGGATCTGATCGCGCTGGGCGGCCTCGATGGATACGTCCGTCTTGTCAAAGCTGAATCCCGCAAAGGGGGAGTTGACATTGTTGGGGCTGGACTTGGCAAATTCCGCTTCCTCCGCCCAGAAGCCCGGGCCATAGGAGAAGTCGGGGCGCATGAACTGCGGTTTCCAGTAGGCCCAGCGCCCGCCCCACTCCATATAGTTGGAATTGGCGCCGTTCATGCCTTCGGGGAACACGGCGGCCTCGCCGTCCAGCTCATAGGTCTTGCCCAGGATGCCGTAGTGCACCATGTCGTACAGTTCCTTATCGGTCTGCAAAAGGTTCATGAACATCAGGGTGCGCTCGGGATTCTCACTGCTTTCAGGGATGCAGGCCACGTTGGCCAGCGGGGTGCGGTTGGCGGACAAGCCGTCGGGATGCAGCACGCTATAGTCCCAGCGGGCGCCTTCTTCCACCCAGGCGCGGTTCTGGCGGGCAAATTCATGGGTGCCCCACTTGGAGATCAATTTGCCCTGGTCGATCAAAGCGTTATGGTCAGTCTTGTCGGTGAGGATGTCCTTCCAGATGATGCCCTCATCCTGCCACTTCTTGGCCCAGGTGGCAAACTCCAGATAGGCCTGGGTCTGCTCCAGGGGCTGTACCTTGTACTCGGGATCGGTAAGATCGATCACCAGGGAGTTGCCGATGTCCACCAGGTTATGCTTGATCAGGCTGCCATCCAAAGAGGCGCACTCCAGGATGTACCTGTCGGGATAGGCTTCCTTCAGCTTGTGGGCCAGCACATCCACGTCTTCAAAGGTTTTGATGGAATCGGGTTCCACCGTGATTCCCTTGGCCTCGGCCAGGTCGCCGCGCCACTGATAGTGGGTGCGGTTGTTCATGGTCATGGTCCAGGGCAGGGCAACGGTCTTGCCCTTGTAGGCGGCGGCGTCCAGCGCGCCGCTGTCCTGATAGGCCGCATACAGGTCGGGTGCATACTGCGGCAGCAGCTCAGTGAGGTCAAGATAGGCATCCATGGCGGTCATCTGGTAGTAGCCCAACCAGTTGCCGTCAAAGTTCATGTCCCAGGCATCCCCGGCGGCGGCTTTCACCAGCAGCTTTTGCTTATAATCGTCGCCGGCGATAAATTGCACGTCAAAATCACAGTTGAGTACATCGCGATACTTGTCGGCAATGGCCTTCCAAACGGTATCCGTCTCCGACTTTTTGTCACCGAAGAAGATGAAGTGCAGCGTCACGGGTTCCAGCTTGCCTTCCGCAGACGCAAGACTCATGGGCACCAGTGCCAGAAGCATCAGCAGCACCAGCGCAAGGGAAACGAGCTTCTTCATGGGGCATCCTCCTTTTATACTCGCCGCATTGCGGCAAATGTCTATCGAAAGGGGCGCACCTGTCCCCAATCAATACAAAGTAATGTCTTACCCTTTGACAGCGCCGATCATGATGCCTTTGACAAAATACCGCTGCACGAAGGGATACAGGAACAGGATGGGTCCGGTAGTGATGATCACCAGCGCCATGCGCACCGCATCGCTGGGGATGGAGGCCAGAAGCTGCTGCACCTGGGGCGAAGATTCCATGGTCTGCAAAAACTGGATATTGGCGATGATGGTGCGCAGCAGCATCTGCAGGGGCTGCAATTCGCTGCGCTCAATGAGCATCAGGCCCAGCCACCAATCGTTCCAGTAACCCAGGGCAATGAACAGCGTCACCGTAGCCAGCACCGGGGTCGCCAGGCGCAGATAGATCTTGCGGAAGATCAGAAAGTCCGGCGCGCCGTCGATCCTGGCGGATTCATACAGTTCTTCAGGAATGGACTGAAAATAATTCCTTATCAAAAACACATACCAGGGACTGGCCAGCATGGGCACAATCAGCGCCCAGATGTTGTCCTGCAGGCCCAGATAACGGACACACACAATATACCAGGGCACCATGCCGCCGTTGAAGAGCATGGTGAACAATACGTAAAAGTTCAGCACCTTGCGGAATTTCATTTGCTTTCTGGCCAAAACGTAACCCATCATGCTGTTGACCATCAACGACAGGAACGTGCCCGTCACGGTCACGAACACCGTTACCTTATATCCGTTCACGATGGCCGCGGAATTCACAAACAGCGTTTTGTAGGAGGCCAGGGTAGGCTCCCTGGGGATCAGCCGGAAGCCGTACAGCGCCGCCTCGCCGCGGCTGGTCAGCGAGCCGGAGACCACCATCAGGAAGGGATACAAGCAGGCGAAGGCAAACAGGCCCACGAACAGGTAAATGAATACAAGCCCTGCCGACATCCGCTGTTTTTGCCCGGAAACCGGCCGGGCCTTCATGGTGAGCATATTCCTTCCCCCTTCCTAAAACAGCGCGGCGCTTTCATCGATGCGCCGGGCGGCCCAGTTGCTCAGGAGCACCAGCACAAAGGATACCGTGGACTGAAACAGGCCCACCGCGGTGGAGATGCCCAGGTCACCCGTTTTGCGCAGCGTGCGGTAAATGAACGTATCAATGACATCGGTGGAGGAATAGATAGCCGGCATATCCCCCGTCACGTTGAAGAACAGGCCGAAGTCCGCGTTCATGATCCTGCCGATGGCAAGGAGCGTGAGTATGATCACCGTGGGCCTTAAAAGCGGCAGGGAAATATAGCGTATTTGATCCCATTTGGAGGCGCCGTCGATCTGCGCAGCCTCGTAATAGGCGCTGTCGATGCCGGCGATGGTTGCCAGATATACCACGGAGCTGTACCCCGCGCCCTTCCATATGTTTACCACAAGCAGTATGGCGGGCCAGTACCCGGGCTCCATATAAAAGGCGACGCGCTCAAAGCCCATGGTGCTGAGCCAGCCGTTGATCACGCCGTTGTCGTAGCCTAAAAGCCCCGCGGCAAAGATGCCCACCACCACCGTGGAAATAAAGTAGGGCAAAAAGGTGAGGGACTGGGTGATCTTTTTGTATGTCTTATGCCGTATTTCATTGAACATCAGCGCCAGCATCAGCGCGAAGACCGTGCCCACGATAATGAACATAAAGTTCAGAAGCAGCGTGTTTTTGATGGCGTTCACCGCCGCCGAATTGGCCCTGAAAAGAATTTCAAAGTTCCGGAAGAGAGGCTGCATCCACGGGCTGCCCAAAATGCCGTCCTTGATACGGAAGCGCTTGAACGCCATCAGCGTGCCAAACATGGGCATATAGCTGAACGCAAAGAAAAGCGCAACGGTGGGCAGCGCCATCAGGTAAAGCTGCCAGCCGGAAAGAACCTGACGAAAAAATATTTTTAGCCGGATTCCCGCCCTTCTGGGCGCCATCGGCCTTGTGCTCAGCATGCGCACATCCCCCGTCCTATTTATTATAACAAATACTAGCATAGGTTTTTTGCATTGTCAATACAATCTATTCAAAATATTTGAAATCATATACTTATTTTGTGCTATCGGTGCAAATCAGTTCTATTTTTCAGTTACTCCTATTATATCTACCTATATTCCTGTGTGCATTTTTTTATAATATACTTGCATATATGTCATCAGTTTGTTATAATAAACAAGAATACTAAATCTATTAATATCAGTCTCTATCAAGGAGAGAAGCATCATGCTGTCTACAAAACCGGGGAGAGGCGCGTCTCAGCCCACGCTGTACCAGGTGGTCATCGACGACATACTGGAAAGCATCCAGAGCGGGGCTTTTTCCTTTGACCATCCCATCTGTACGGAAAGCAAGCTGATGGAGAAGTACAATATCAGCCGCATCACCGCGCGGCGGGCCATGACGGAACTGGAGAACAAGGGCATTCTCTACCGCAAGCGCGGGGTGGGCAGCTTTGTCTCCAGGGATATTTATCAGAAGGAGGCACAGTCCCGGGCGGTAAACAGCCTGTTTGCCTTCATCTTTCCTTTCAATATCAGCCGCACCGGCTTGACCGCTGCCTTTCAGTCCGCCAACCATCTGCTCACCGGCCAGGGCTGCTATGCTTCCATCTACATCACGGAGGATGATCCCCCTTCCCGGGGCCGCACCATTTTAAATCAACTGACCGCCATGAACGTGGCCGGGGTGGCCTACTATCCCAAGACATCCGATATCCATATAGGCGTCCTGAACCAGCTTGTATTTTCCGGCAAGCCCGTGGTCATCATGGATATTCCCAGCAACTGCCCTTACATCAGTTCCGTCACCAGCGACAGCCTTGGCGGCTCCATGCAATTGGTGGAGCATTTGACCGCCCTTGGCCACAAGCGCATCGCCTATCTGTCCGGCGTAGGGCCGGAGGAGCGGCGCACCGTGTGCGACGGCGTGGCAGGGTATGTGCTGGTCCATGAGAAGGCCGGGCTTCCGCTGCGCAGTGAGTTCATCATCACCGATATGGTGGAAAGCTTGCGCAAGGGCAGCACAGCAGGAGATCCCGGCCCTTTGGGAGAAAAGATCAAGGCGCTGGTGGAGCAGGGCGTTACCGCCATCATGGCGGAGCATGACGAGCTGGCCTTCCAGATCCTCATGGTCTGCAAGGATTTGGGTATCAGTGTCCCCAGGGACTTGAGCGTATGCGGCTTTGACGATTCCGA
>JAEWWY010000590.1 GCA_023458835.1 Bacillota bacterium | reverse complement strand
GATGAAGATGATCCGGCGCTTTTGGATGAGGAATGATTTTATGGCTGAAATCATCTGATTTCAGCCATGATTGCCGCCGCAGTTTGGCGGGCGATTGATAAGTTCCCACCTGGCTCAACCGGCGCGCTGCGCCATCGCTCGTTTCACCAGCCTCTTCCATAGCGCCCTATTCTGCCACTGGCAGGAAGGGTGCTCCAGAGCCCCTACGGTGCAGTTTGTTTGTTGGCTTTCTTCCGGGCTATACAGGTGCCGTAAGAAAGACCGATCAATCCATTGCAGCCGCAGGGGCGATTTTGTTGTCACGGGGGATCGGATGAACCGCCCGCCCATGTGTTCCGGCTTACCCTGATGAATACATGTAAGCTTCGTCCGCTGTCATCCCCCGCCGCCCGAGGGGTCTTTCGGCAGCATGAAAATCCAGGATTCTTTGCTGCGCTCAGAATGACAGCATCCAGGATTGGGCTCGTCTTCGGAGCATGTTGCCATCGACATATGCATGTTTTAGATGCGTATAAAGCTATCGCGGACGCGGCATCCGCTCCATCCACACAACACAAAGGGTGATCACAGCGCCGCCCAGCACCATGGCCGGCCGCAGCGGCTCCATGCCCAGCGAAAGAGAAAACAGGGTGCCAAAAAGCCCTTCCGTGGACAGCAATACGCCGGCTTGGGGGGCGGGAACATGCTTTTGCGCCGCCGTTTGCAGGTAGTAGCACAGGCAGGTGGAAAACAGGCCCAGATACAGCACGGGCAGCAGGCCTATGCGCCACGTTTCCCATGAGGGCAGGCTTCCGGACAGTAGCATTGCACCAAGAGCAATCACGCCTGCGGACAGGAATTGCCAGAAGGTGAGGGCCGCTTCGTCATCCCCTTGGCATACGCTGCCCAGAAAAGTAATATGGGCGGCAAAGAACAAGGCGCAAAGCAGTATCAGCGCCTCCCCCCGGCCAAGCCAGAAGCCTTCTTCCGGCCGGATGGTCAACAGGCCGATGCCCAGCAGCGTCAAGGCTGTTAAAAGAAATACCCTGGCCGCGGGCCGCTTTCGCAAAAACAGCCATGACAGGAACGGAATCATAACCACATTGGCGGCGGTCAGAAAAGCGGCGCTGGATACGCTTGTCATGGTCTGGCCGATGGTTTGGCATAAAAAGGCCAGGAACAGGAATATCCCAGCCAGGGCACCATGCTTGGCCTCCCGCCGGGAGGCTTTTCTTATTCTGGGAAGAAACGCAAGACCCACCGCCATGGCCGCCACCAAAAAGCGGGCGGCCAATATGGCCTGCGCCCCAAGTTCGGAGCGGATGGCGTACTCGGTGGCGATAAAGCCGCTGCCCCAGATAACGGCCACCAGCAGGAGGGCAGCGGAGGACAAGCGCCTTTTCCGGCTGCTCATGCTTTATCATCCCCGGTGGTATGCAGCCTCCCATCCACCAGGTAGCTGACAGGCAGCCCATCCGAGCGCACAGCCACGCCCCCATGGGTCACGGTCACGCGCAGCAGGCTTCCGCGCCACATCAGGCGGAAATCCACCTGTGTCCATTTTTCAGGCAGCCGGGGGGAAAAGGTCAATACGCCCCCGGGAGTAACGCCCATGCCGCAGTATCCCAGGGTGACGCATTGCCAGGTGCCCCCCGCCGAAGCCGCGTGCAGCCCTTCCCTGGTGTTCCGTTGGTTGTTGTGAAGGTCCACATAGGCCGAGCGTTCAAGATACTGATAGGCCCGCTGGTCATCCCCCACCCGCAGCCCCACCATGCAATGGATGCTGGGCGACAGGGAGGAACGGTGCAGCGTGCGCTGCTCATAATAGTGGAAGTTTTCCCGCTGGGTTTCCAGGTCAAAGGAGTAAGGCATCAGGTGCATCAGCATCACCACGTCGGCCTGCTTGAGAATCTTGCGCTGCATGCCCCGCTTGCCTATACAGGCTGCGGGCATCCTGGGCATCCCGTTCTCATCCCATTCGGTGACCCAGGCATCGGGTATATTGAAGTATCCGTCAAACTGCTCGATCAGGCCCTTTTCAGACTGCAAAAACAGCTTGCCGGCCCGGTAGCGCCAGATATCCAGCTCGTTATCCGTCAGCCGCAGGTTGGATATGAGCCTTTGGCATCTATCCGGCTTTTTCTGCCGGTACTCCTCCAGCAGCGACAGGGCCTCCAGAATGTTCCACCTGGCCAGGTGGTTGGTATAGGCGTTGTTGTTCACCGGCTCATGCCATTCATCGGGTCCGGTAACATCCAGGATCTCGTAGCGGTCCTGTTCTGCGTTATATACCATCCGCGAGACCCAGAAACGGGCCGTTTGCAAAAGAATCTCCAGCCCCATATCCTCGATGAAGCTTTCATCCCCGGATATCAGGGCGTATTGCCGCGCGCCGTAGGCCACCGCCGCGGTCACATGGTGCTCATACTCCGCCACATGGCAGCGGTAGCAGGTGCCGTCGGGATCTATGGTCCAGGAGGGGCACTCCTCCTCCCCCGTATCGGCGGATTCCCACGGGTATTTTGCCCCCGCATAGCCGTTGGCCCTGGCATTCTCCAGCGCCTTTGGAAGCAGCAAATAGCGGTATTCCGCAAGGTTCCGGGCGATTTCGGGAAACACGTAGTCAAAGAAGGGCAGCACGAAAAGCTCCGTATCCCAAAAGGCGTGCCCGCCATATTCTTCGCCGTGGATCAGCTTTGCGCCGATATTGACGCGGCTGTCGGTGGGGCTGGGGGTGCTCATCAGATGGAAGATGTTGAAGCGCACCGCGTGGGAAAGCTTTGCGTCCCCCGTGATGGACAGGTCGGCCCGTTCCCACATTTTTTCGCAGGCCAGCATATGCTGACCAAGCTCCCGGTCAAACCCCCGGTCTGAAATATCCTGCAGATGGCGCTTGACCTGGGCGCGGACCCCCGCCCCATCCCGGCCGGTGGCCACCGCCGCGATCTTTTCCACACACAGGGTCTGCCCCTTTTCCACAGGCGCGTCAAAAAACTCGCAGGCCACCTCGCCATAGGGCTTGAAGGTTCTGGATTTGATGGCACCGCCCCGCACAAAGGCGCCTGTGCCCACCAAAAGGCCGTGGTCCCGGGTTTCGCTTTCCACATAGCAGCCCATACCGTCCAGAGAGGATACCTCCCTGGTTTTCAGATGCTTTACCCGGAACCGGGGAAAGTCGATAAAGTTGGTGACCGTCGCGTCAATGATGTTTTCAAACTCCAGCAAGCCCTCGTAGTCCAGCGGCGTTACGTATACCCTGAATGCGCCGCAATTGGGGTGGGCCCGGCTGAGAAACTTCAATATTTCCATCCGGGTTCTGCGGCCATCCTCGCTTTGAGTGACATAGTGCTTGGCCACAAAGCCATGGCGCATGTCCAACACCCTCAAGTATTCCTCCGTTACGCCGCCTTCCAGGTCAATGGGCTCGCATTCATAGTACATTTTCAGCTTTGCCCAGTCGGGCGTGTTGCACAATTCCCGCATGAACGCTTCCGACCGGTCAAATACGCCATGGACATAGTTGGCCGGCAGCGTTTTGCGGACGCCCCCCTCCTCATGGGAGGCGCGGCTGCCCATGTATCCGTTGGCCAGGCAAAACAGGCTTTCGTAGGTAAGGTTTTCCCCGGGCTTATACCCTTCCTCGGCCACCAGCCAGTCATCCTCTGATAAAAGCGCCCGGATTTCCGCGCCAAAACGATCTCTCAGCATGATTGTTCCTCCTTGGCAAAATACAAAAGGGCGTCCTGGGCGCGGCGGGCCGCCTCCGTGGCGCAGCCGCATACCGGGGCCATGGCAAAGGAAATGTGAAAGGGCACGGTGAGCGCGCTGTACTGCCGCAAATGCTGGGGCCCGCAGCTTCCGCTGCCCAGGCCGGAATTGAGCTGATCAAAATGCACCGTGATGGTATCCCGCACCGGCACATCCGCCTGATGCTTCGCCTGATGAAGGTCATAGGCGGTGCAGGAATGGGCGCTCATATCCATGGGGGCAAGGGAAGCAAGGACGATCCCCTGCCCTTTTGCATCGGCGAAGGCCGCAAGCTCCGTGCCGGTGCGGTTGCCGCTGTCCTGGGGGCATTCGTAGGGAAAGGCAAGCTCGCCTACCGTAGTGCGGTACAGGTCCAAAGCACCCTGCCGCAGGGAGTCGCAATACGTTTCCCCAGGGCCATAGCCAAGATAGGTCACCTGTGTAAGGCTGCCGGGCAACGCAAGGGTGGTGCCGATCCGCGGCACCTCCTGCCTGCGCTCCTGCCCAAAGTCGCCTTCAAAATGGCCCGCCGCCTGCATAAGCACCATGCCGTTCCCCAGCACCCGGTAGGAAAGGGAAACGGGCGCCCGCCAGTTGCGGGCATTGGCGCCCAGCGCGCCCGACAGGGTGATCACGGCGCACGTACCGTCCGCGGATACATCCGCCCGCTTTACGGTCATAACCATGCTATGCATGTTCAGTTCCTGCCATTTTCGCAGCGGGATGCGGTCATTGTCGATATACGCCCGGAAAAAATCCGGCACCGGCCCTGCCGCCATCAGGAGCCGGCCCTGATGGGTATAGTTGTGGATGCGGCCATCGCAAAGGGAGATGTCCAAAGAAAAGTCCGCACCGGATATCCGGCAGGCGTTTTCAAGCTGCTCCACAGCTACCCGGCCGCCGGGAACGGCAGCGGAAGGCACATAATTTTTCAGCACGCGGCTTTCCCCGCCCAACAGCACGCCGTCTTCATAAAAGGATGCCGACAGGGTATACAGGGCATTCTCCATAGGATTGGCAAGGAGCGCTTCCGGCAGGGAAAGGGAGACCGTCTGGCCGGGGGAGACAGTGGGCAGCGCCGTCTGGCACGCGGCGATCTGAACGCCGTCCCTTTTGAGCATCCAATGGGCCTGCGCATGCTGAACCCTGCGGAAGGCAAAGCGGCTGCGCAGGGTCATTTGGTTCCCGGCAAAGGAAGTGACCCGCAGCGGCTCTATGGCCTTGGCATAGGCATAAAAGCCCGGCGTGGGCGTGGAATCGGCGGCAAGAAGCCCATCCATGCAGAAGTTCCCGCTATGGTAATCCTCCTGGAACTCCCCGCCGAACTTGTATATACAGGAGCCGTCCTCCCGCTTTTGGTATACGCCGTGGTCCCGCCATTCCCATACGAAGTAGCCCTGTATCCTTTGGGAGGACTCCATCAGCGCCACATATTCCTCCAGGTTTCCGGGCCCGTTGCCCATGGCGTGGGCAAACTCGCAAAGGATGTGGGGCTTTTTAGGCAAAATTACATCCAGCTCGTACAGCCCGCCAAGGGTGGTATACATGGAGCTGGTCACATCCACCCTCCTGTTTTCCCGGTCGCCCTCATAATGCACCGGCCGGGTAGGATCGTTTTGATGGATCCAGTCGGCCATGGCGTTAAAATTCCGTCCATAGCAGGACTCGTTGCCCAAAGACCAGAGGATGACGCAGGCGTGGTTCCGGTCCCTCATCACGGTGCGGCGGGCCCGGTCCAGATAGGCCTCCCGCCAGGCATCGTCATTGGCCAGGCGGCCGGGAATGCCTTCGATCTCAAAGCCATGGGTCTCCAGGTCGCACTCATCCATCACGTACAGCCCGATTTCATCGCACAGGTCATAAAAGAAGGGATTGTTGGGATAGTGGGCCGTGCGCACGGCGTTGATATGGTGCTTTTTCATGAGCAGAAGGTCTTCCCGTGTCCGCTCATAGCTGATAGCCCGGCCGTTTTGAGGGTCAAACTCATGGCGGTTCACGCCCCGGAGCATGATGCGCACGCCATTTATGCGAAGCTCTCCCTCCACGATCTCCACTCGCCTGAAGCCTATCCGCTGCCTGACCGTCTCCAGGCACCTTTCGCCATCCAGGACCGATACAAAAAGCGTATACAGCACCGGCTCCTCGGCGTTCCAGGGGGTTACGCCGGGCAGGGAAAAATCCGCATCGTGATCGATGGGCCTGTCAAGCACACACCGGCCGTCCTGGTCCAATAACCGGACCTGCAATCTCCCCTTGCCAAAAAGCTTTGCCCGGATGCGCAGATGGCCGGCGCCCTCCGTACCGTAATCCGCATCCACCGCCAGGTCTTCCAAGTAGCTTTCTTTGCGGGAGATAAGCGCTACATCCCGGATGATCCCCCCCAGCCACCACATGTCCTGGTCCTCCAGGTAGGTGCCGTCGCAGTACTGGTGCACCACCACGCACAGCGTGTTCTCCCCTTGTACGCACAAGGGGGTGATGTCAAACTCGCTGGGCAGGCGGCTGCCCTGGGAATATCCGGCGTATTGGCCGTTGACATACACCTTCAGGCAGCTTTCCACGCCTTCAAACCGCAGGACATAGGCGCTGCTTCCATCCGTGTGGAAGGTGCGTTTGTATACGCCGGTTTCATTCTGCGCCGGCACATAAGGCGGATCGATGGGAAAAGGATAGGCTTCGTCGGTATACAGGAATTTCCCGTATCCGGCAAATTGCCAGGAACGGGGGACGGTGATGGGCGCATACCCATTTTCCGCGGCGGGCGCCTCCGCCACCACATCCCGCGTGGCATCCAGCGCGGAGGGAAACCATTTAAAGGACCATGCGCCATTTAAAAGCGTTACCCGGCCGGAAACGCCCGTTTGGGCGGCAGCCTCATTTTCATATGGGTAAAAGCAAGCCCGCGGCGGCAGCCGGTTTTCATAAAGGATCTCCTGATTGCACCATGGCTGCTTTTTTATATCAAACATATGCCTTCTCCGCCTTGTCTTGGGTTTTTCTTGATTATTGATCGATCAGGGACAAAAGCTGCTGGCGCATTTTGGCGGGCGTTTTGCCCTCCACCTTGCGGGCCACGCTGCAAAAATAATTTTCATTGCTGAAGCCTACCATTTCCGCCACGTCTGCAATGGATAAATCCGCGTCCAGCAGCAGCCGCTTCGCTTTTTGGATGCGGAAATGGTTCAGGTAATCGATCAGGGACATGCCTGTCTCCTTTTTGAACAGCTTGCCGGCATAATCCGGGTGCATCTGGGTGCATTGGCAGATCTCGCGCACGCTGAGCTTGCGGAAATAATTGTTCTGGATATAATTCTGGATCACATCCGATACCCTGGAATGCTCCACAGCCTGGTGCCTGTAATAGCCGCTCTCGGCAAGGACCGCCTCTATAAGCTGCAGCACCAGCACCTTGGAGGTGAGGGGAAAGCGGGCATCCTTGCGGGTATACAGCTTGTACAGGCTTCTGAAAATCAGGTCCACGTCATCATTGTGGGGAAAGGACAGGTGTTCCGGCAAACGGTATCCGTTTTCAAACACCGGACTTACGCGGATATGCTCCCGGTGGTTCAGCTCCGCGTTGAACAGGCGCACATAGGTTTCCGGCGTATTGTAGTAGTCATAGATCCATGAGCCGTCGTCATGGAAAAACAGATCGCAATGAAACCAGTACAATTCGCCCGCCTGCTGCTCCTCCACCCAGAAGGCGTGGGGTGTGTCCGGCGGGATGATAACCACATCCCCCTCCAAAATGGGGTAGTACCTGTCCTCCACATAAATGTGGGCGGTGCCCATAAAGCAGTACAGAAACTGATGGTCATAAATGCGCCGTGGCTTCGTCCGCCATGAGTCGCGCCGCTGCAGGCCCACCTCGCGCACATGGGGGCTGAGCTCATCCAATTTACGGTTTGCTGTCATGGCGTATCCCTCCTGATGAAGCGAAAGGGGAGGGAAGGCATTCTTCCCTCCCCCCGGTGCGTTTGCCTGCCGGTTACTCTGCGCCCAGCAGTTCACAGACGTCTTTATAGGTTTTCGCCAGGTAGTCGTTCACTTCCTGGAGCCCGGCGCCCTGGGCAATGGAAAGCATCTCCTCATACAGCGCATCGAAAGCTTCTTCCGATGCGGCGGTGCACAGCTTGCCAAAGTATTCTTCCGACAGGGAAAGCAAATCGTCATACTTGAAACGGACTTCCGTCTCCGCCTTGGGGTAGGACAGGGAGATGGCGTTGGACACGCCGGCACGCTTGATCACATCATCGTAGATGGCGCGGGTGGCAGGGGTGGCCGCGGCATAGAAACCGTTGTAGATGGTAATGTAATCGTCGGCGGACAGGGGGAAGGCCATTCCTTTGTAATCCTGATCCACGGTGCCAGCATCGGCGGACTTCTGATAGCGTTCCAGGGTGATGATGTTGCCGATTTCATCATAATCCCAGTCGGTTCCCTTTACGCCGTAGGTGAGGGAAACGGAATTGTCCTTCTGCTTGGCCCAATAGAGCATTTTGATGGCCCGCTCGGGATCGGAGCAGTTTTTGGTAATGAACAGGGATGCCCAACCGGATACGGGGATGGTATACGCCCACTTCTCCATCAGGGGTACCTGCACCACCTCGGCCTCAGGGATAACGGAGCGGACTTTGGCGGTAAACGCCTGATCATCATTGCCGGCATAATGGGTGACCATGAACACATTGCCGGCATAGAAGTTTTGGAAGGTCTGCTCATCAGAGTTGTAGGAGAAGTTTTCCTCGGAAATGTAGCCTGCGCGGTACAGCTCGTTGATGACCTTCAGCATCTCGCGATAGCCGGGGGAAGACATATCCACCACCAGGCTGCCGTTTTCATCCATGGGCCGCACGGGATCATAGCCCACCAGCCCGGCGAAAGCGGAATATTCGCGGGGGTTGAACACCAGGGGCTGCATATCTGGATACTTTTCCTTGATCATGGCCATCAGGGCAAAGAAATCATCCCTGGTGTACAGGGCCGGCGAACCAAGCGCCTTGTAGATATCGTTGCGCATGTGGAACTGGCCAAAGTTGGTGCCAAGGGCGGTGGCCTTCTTGATTTCCTCGGCTGTGTTGAATTCGTTTTTCAGCATGTAATACTGCCCATCCCCGGAGAAATAGGCGTTGAGCTTTTTCTCCACCTCGGGGATCTGCCACTGCGGCACATACTTGTCGATCAGCTCCTGCAGCGGCCAGCAAAGATCGCTGCTGGAAAGCTTGGAAACCTTGGAGGTGCTGGAGCATGCGATCATGTCGGGCAGCTCGCCGGAGGCGATCATCAGATTCAACTGCTCGCCGTCGGTGGCTTTGGTCAGGTCAATGGTAATGCCTGTCGCCTCGCGCATGAAATCCTGGCAGATGCCGCCTTCAAAAGTGTCGTAAGGCAGCCATGTCCAGTCCGCAAACAGTTCCAAGGTATACGGATCCTTGGGGTCCAGCAGGGGGGTCTGCTCCGCCATGGACAGGACCGGGGCGGCAAGCAGTATAAGGCCCATCAACAATGCTACCAGTTTCTTCATGGAAAAACCTCCTTGTTTTCAGCCCGAAGGCTGTAATACCGAAGCAGGAAGGCGTTCAGCCTTTCACGGCGCCCAGCATGATGCCCTTAACGAAATACTTTTGCAAAAACGGGTAAACGGTCATAATGGGCAAAACGGCAATGATCATGGCGGCCATCTGTACGGAAGTGGCGGTGACGGTGGTATGCTTGGCCGCCTGCATCAGCGCCTGGCGGGAAGATGTATCCACCTGGTTGCGGATGATCACATCCCGCATCAGAAAAGCCAGCGTACGCAGCGATTTGTTGCCCGGCGCAAAGAAAGCCGTGTCGCTCCAGGCGTTCCATTGGGATACGGCCGCGAACAGGCCCAGGGTCGCCAGAAGCGCCTTGGAGAGCGGCAGAATGATGCGGGCAAAAATGGTCAGCTCCCCCGCCCCGTCCAGCCTGGCGGATTCCTTGAGCTCCGCCGGAATCTCCCTGAAGAAGCTGATGGCCAGGATGCAGTAATACGTACTGAACATGGAAGGGATGATGTATACCCAGAATGTATTCAGCAGGCCGTAGCTCTTAAGGGTCAGGTAGTATGGGATCAGGCCGCCGGAAAAATACATGCAGATCAGCAAAATCACATGATACGCCTTTTTGAACAGCAGATTTTTCTGGGACAGCCCATAAGCCACCAGACAGGTGAACAGCACCGTCAGCGCCGAGCCGGATACCGTTTTGGCCGCGGTCACAAAAATGGCATTGATCCACTTGGCATCGGATAAGAACTGAACATAGTTGTTCAGCGTAAACTTCCGGGGCAGAAAGTAGATGCCGCCCCGCAGTGCGTCCACCCCATCGCTTAAAGAAATGATAATGACATAGTAAAAGGGGTACAGCGTCACGATCAGCACCAGTGTGACGCACAGCAGCGTGAAGCTGTCCACCAGCTTGTCTTCCAGCGTGCTCCTGATTTGATTCGGTCTTTTTGCCATGCCGCCCACCTCCTAAAATAGCGATGTGCCCGTCAGCTTGCGGGATGCGCTGTTGGCGCTGAGAACAAGGATAAAGGAAATAACCGACTGAAAGAGGCCGGCCGCCGTGGCGTAGGAGTAACGCCCCTGGCTGAGGCCGCTTTTGTATACGAACACCTCAATGATCTCCGAACGGGTAACGTTCATGCTGTTGCCCAGCAGCATGGCCTGGTCGAAATTGGCGCTGAACAGGCTGCCGATGGCCAGGATCAAGAGCACCGAGATGGTTCCCCGCACGCTGGGCAGCGTGATATGCCATATCCTTTTCAGGCGCCCGGCACCGTCGATCTGCGCGCTTTCGTACAGGGAGGGATCGATGCCGGAAATGGCGGCCAGATAGATGATGGCGCTCCAGCCCATCTCCTTCCAGATCTCGCTGGTGACGGCCAGCAAAAAGTACAGGTCGGGATCTATCAAAAGGGGGATGGGCTTTTGAATCAGCCCAAGGCTGAGCAGCACTTCATTGAGCATGCCGGTGCTGGTGGAAAAAAACGCATGGATCATACCGGCCACAATGGTCCAGGAAATGAAGTGGGGCAGATAGCTGGCCGTTTGCACCAGCCGCTTGTAGGTCTTGCCCCGCATTTCCGTAATCATGACGGCGAAGAGAATCGGCAGCGGAAAGGA
>JAEWWY010000589.1 GCA_023458835.1 Bacillota bacterium | reverse complement strand
CTTCTCAATCTCCGCCCGCATTTCCTCGGTGGAGCCTTCCCCGCCGAACAGCCCCACCCGCAAGCGGATATCATCCATGGCCCCCATCTGCTCCGCAGCTTCGGCCATGTACATGGCATAGCTGGGCGTACAGATCAGCGCCGTTTCGCCGAAATCGCGCATGATATGGATCTGCCGTTCGGTATTGCCCCCGGAAATGGGAATGATGGCCGCGCCCACCTTTTCCAGCCCGCCGTGCAGGCCAAAGGCACCGGTGAACAGGGTATAGCCGAAGGAAATCTGCGCGATATCCTCCTGCGTGACCCCGGCCGCCGCCACAATGCGGGCGATGTTTTCCGCCCACATGTCCAGGTCGCCCTTTGTATAGCCGGCGGTGATGGGCTTGCCTGTGGTGCCGCTGGATGCGTGGATGCGCGCCACCTGCTTCATGGGCACCGCCAGAAGCTTGAAAGGATACTGCTCCCGCAGGTCCAGCTTGGTTGTCAGCGGGATCAGGGAAATATCCGAAAGTGAACGGATATCCCCGGGTTTCAGGCTGATCCTCTCCATTTTTTCCCGGTACATGGGTACGTTGTCATAGGCGTGGCGAACTGACCATTGCAGCCTTTTTAGCTGGAGGGAACGCATTTCGTCCCTCCCGCACATTTCGATATGAGGATTCCACATCCAACTGCCGCTCCTTCCATACTGCCGGGCCTGCACACGAGGCCCATCCTACCGAGCATTCAGCCAAGCGTGATGCCACTGCTTGTCCAATACTGCCTTTCAGTATAACAAAGCCTCTTGAAAAATGAAAGTACTCCCCATGTATTTTCATGCAGTCATTTGCTGCCTAAGCCGCCTTCTTTTTGCCCGTGAGCGTCCATAGCAGCAACAGCAAACACAAAAATCCCAGCACGGGGTATACCGCGCCTACCAACTGGGCGAATCCGACTACTCCAAAGAGGAAGAAGAGGCCGCCCGTCAGCACAAAGTGAAGCCAGCCGGGTTTACAGTATCCCAGCATGTTAAAGAAGCTCCTGGCCATTGCCAAGAGCGTAGTAAGCACAGCCAAATACAAGCCGGCGACAGCTACCCAAAAACCAATTTTGCCAAACTTGTTCAGCAGCATCACCATGGGCAGGGCCGCATCCGCAAGCTGCGGCTGCCGCACAAGGACACCGTTGCCCAGTGCCAGCAGCGCGAAAAGGCATAATCCCAGATAAATGGCTATACGGCTGGACCGCTTGTCATTCATCCCCCGCCCGATTTCGCACAGCACCCCCGCAGACAGCGTGATATTCATCGCACCGTAGCTGATGCCAAAAAAGACAACCTCCACAACCTTCCGCCAGGCGGGCAGCAGCATTTCAGGCGCAGCCGCAGCCCCCTTCGGCGGGATGAAGCAGAGGGAAAAAGCGATCACCAGAGCCGGAACAAGCAGCGTGCTTATAAAAGCCAGGGGTGCCAGGCTATTGCGGGACAGGACCAGGCCAAGAAGGAGCGTGCCTAAAAACGCGATCCAATATGCCCCCTGCACCGGCAGCGTCAAGGCCCCCAGCTCCCCCGCGGCAGCCGACATGCTTCCGCCGGTAGCTCCCAGCAAAACAGTGAAGGCAATGGTGCCCACAATCCCGGCCGGGCCAAGATAGGTATGGCAAAGCTCGCTTAAAGAGACGGCATCAGCCTCCCTGGCCTTTTTCATAATGGCAAAGGCAAAAATCCCCATCACCGCCGACGCAAGGAAGATGCCTACCCAGGAAAGGGAGCCATACCGGCTGAAAAACCGCATGATCTCCCTGCCGGAAGCGAACCCGGCCCCCACAATGGCCCCCGTGCACTGAAGTACCGCATCACGTATCCGGCGGTCCATCCGGCCACCCCCTTCCATACAATGTACAGGGAGCAGGCGTGGTTTATTCCCTTTGGGCAAAAGGCAAAAGTGGATTGTGCCCGGATAAAGATCATCTCAGGCAATTTGGGCGCATCAGGGCCTGCCAATGAGCGGTGCTTTCCCCTTACAGGATGACGCGCAGCACGAACCTGCCGCCTTGCGCCTCAAAGCTGCAGATGCCCGCGTGCTTCTTTACGACCAGGGCAATGCTCCTGGTGCCAAGGCCTTCCCTCCCATCCCCGGCCCTAACGGCATCGTCCTCAATTTGAACCTCCCCCGCGAAGGGGTTAGCGATCTCCAGAAGCAGTTGGTCATTCTTCGTATGGCAGTTGAATTCAATGACCCTTGGCCGCCCGGTCACCGCGTCTGCAGCCTCGATGGCGTTTTCCAGGGCATTGGAGATAATCACGCACAGATCGGCATCCGACATGTTCAGCTTCTCCGGGATGTCGGCCCGGATGTCAAGGCCGACGCCCCGCCGCTCCGCCTGCGCCCGGAAGGAGGACAGAATCAAATTCACCGTCTCGTTTTTGCAGAAGGCCTGGGGCGCCAAATCATCGATGCTCTGCTGGATGCCGGCGACATACTGCATGATCTCGTCGCTGTTTTCCTCTGCGGCCAGGGAATGAATGTAGCGCAGGTGGTGGCGCAGGTCGTGGACATACACGGCGGCCTGCCGCTGGGACTGCTTGAGCGTAGCGATATGCTGCAGCGCGCCCTGATGCTGCATCTGAAGCAACTGGTAGGTACCCTTGGCCTCCAGCCGCTGCCGGATCTGCCTTGCGTACTGTACGATCAGCACGTAGGTGAGAAACGACAAAAGGCTCAGTGAAAGCTGCCATACGCCGGTTTCCCGGAAGGTGTCAAGGTCGTACATAAAACGGTAGCGCGTCTGGTAAAAGGATACAGACGCGCACAGCATAGGCACGGCGCAAAACAGCGCCCAGCCCCGGTGATAATTATCCATCAGGTACAAAAGCGGAGGTCTGAAGTACCGCCTGAGCAGCAGCAGCATCGGAAAGGCCACCATGACGTAGCTGACGAGCTTCACCCAGTGGCCAGGGCCCAGCAGCAGGGAAAAGAAGTGTGCAGCCAACAGCAGCGGGGAGGCCCAGATGACCGCCGTCAGGAATACGAACAACGTCTTGATGCCGCGGTAGCGGGTGATGAGAAAAGTCATAAGGAAGAGCGGGAGCATGGAAATAAGCGGGTAATAGCGCAGATACCGCTCCAGCCCCAGTGCGCCAAACAGGTACAGGTTGGCTAAAAGCGCAGCCAAAAGCGCGGCGAGGTACGCGATGCGCCGGCCGCTGGGCCGGCGAAAGTCAAACCCCTCCAGGATCATGATGCCGGATGCAATGTACAAAAACAGCAGGCAGGTATTGATCTGCATCTCAAGGCCGCCCATGCAGCTCACCCCGTCCGAAGGAATAGGCGATATAGCGCCGCTTCACCTCGTTATAGTTCGCCTTGGATATGGGTATACGGCTGCCGTCCGCCAGGGTCAGTTCCCGCTCGTTGAGCCTGCGCACGTGATCCATGTTGACAATGTAGGACCGGTGAGGCTTCAAAAACCGCTCCTGGGACAAAAACGATTCCTCCACCTCCGCCAGCGTGCCATACACCTGGTACCGTTGCGCATCGTTCATGTAGAAGGTGATCGTTTTTCCGACGACCTCCAGGTAGGCGATGCCGTGGTATTGAAGCCTAACCAGGCCTGTCTTGGCCTTGACCAGCATGTACCGGCCGGTTGCGTCCTCGATCTCCTGGACGGCCTCCCGGAGCACGGAAAAAAGCTTTTCCCTGGGGCCGCCCTTGAGCAGGTAGGAAAACGCCCGCACATCATAGGAATCCAGCGCGAACTGCGCGCTGGCGGTAAGAAAGATGATCTTGACTGCCTTATCCGCGAGGCGGATCTCCCGGGCGGTCTCAATGCCGTCGCAAAGGGGCATCACCACGTCCAGCAGGATGATGTGAAACCGCTCGCTCCGCTCTATGGCGGCCAGCAGGTCAGCGCCGCTTGCGTAGGAGCGCAGCGCAAACTCCATATCCGGGTCATAGGCGGCCCAAAAAGCACGGATATCGCATTCCTGGCGCTTTAAATCTTCCCGGTCGTCGTCGCACAAGGCGATACGCAGCATTGAATCCCTCCGACGCCCTTTTTCATCAGTATAGCACGGTCCGCGGGGGATTTCCACCGCATTCCGTACAAGTATAGCACAACGCCGGGCCGGCTACGGGGCCGGTTCAAACGCGGCGGTCACGGTCACATCATGCGCGGGCATGGTGAAGCTTGTTCCAGCGATGGCCACGCCGTCAACCTTCAGCGATCCCGGCTTCAGGCGATACCCGGTATCCGGTCTGACATCCAAATTCACCGGATCGCCGGCGGGAAGGGATTTGGGCGGCGCCAAAACACTTCCGTTGTCGGACGGTTCGACGGTGACTTTGAATGCAAACCGCTCAAACTCCGCCGTGACGGTCACGTTTTCGGCGGGCATATCAAACGTGTTGCCAGTGATGGGGATTCCGTTGACCTTGAGTGAGCCTTCCTTCAGCCGGTAATCGTGATCAGTGATCCGGATACCGAGCTTGACGCTCATCCCGTACCGCGCTGTATCCGGCGCCTCGATCTCCCCGCCCGTCATGGCCGGGACCGTGATGGTGTAATCGATCGGCTCGAAAGTCGCAGAAATCTTGTGCGAGTTGGTTACATTGGTGAAGGTGTAGCTTGTCACCGCCCCAACAGCCCCTTTATCCACGCTTACCTCCCTGATGTAATAGCCCACGTCCGGGGTAATGGTGAAGGTCTGATCAGTTCCCTCGGGCACCTGCGTGTCGTCTGGGGAAATGGTGCCGCCGGCTGACTGATCCACGTCGATGCCGTGCATGATGGGGGTGAAGGTTGCCTGGATGGTGTGGGGAGCAACCACGCTATTGAAGGTATAGGATGCCAGCGGACCCACGCTTTCGCCGTCCACCTGAACATCCGCTACGAGGTAGCCCGCGCTGGGGAGGACGGAGAAGGTTTGGCTGGCGCCGCGGTCCACCCGAACGGTGCCGCTGGGGGAAATCGTGCCGTTTCCACCCGCCGATGCGGTGATCAGCGGATGGAAGGAGGCGGTGATGCTGTGATTCGCCGTGACGTTCTCGAAGGTGTAGCTGCCGATGGCCTCATGGTACACGCCGTCGATGAGCAGTCCGCCCAGGGCGTAGCCTGTGTCGGGGGTGGCGGTATAGGTGATGTTCCCGCCCAAAAACACGGTGCGGTTGCCGCTGGGCGATATGCTTCCGCCCACTCCGTCAGCCACGCTCGCCGTTACAGTGTAAATCCGGCGGAACTCCACCACGACCGCGTGGTCGGTCCTGTCGGTGAAGGTCAGGGTGCTTGTCAGCGGATTGATGCTTACGCCGTCCACCTTCACGTCGTAAAGGTTATAGCCGTAATCCGGGATAAGATACGTCGTGTAATCGCGCGCGCCGGAGACCACAATCCTGTCCGGATACGGGTTTATCTTGCCTTCGCCAATCTTCTGGAAGCTAAGGACATACTCCAGGTCCTTGAAGGCAACATAAATCCTGTGGTCATCCCGGACGTTTTTAAACGTATAGGAGTCGCCCACCGGGCTGATTTCCTTGCCGTCCACATACACATAATCCAGCTTGTACCACTTCTCCTCAGTCTTGTCGGGGGTGAAGGTAAAGGTCACATCGCCTCCCTCGGTCACGTTTGCCCCTGCGGAGGGGGAGATTTTTCCGCCTGTCGAGGCCGTCGCCATGATGAAATAAACCTTCACGAATTCCACCGACAGCGTGTGGCCGGAGGTGACGCCGTAGAATGTATATTCGGTCAGCGCGCCGCGATCCACCCCGTCCACAAGCACGCGCTTGATACTGTAGCCGGTATCGGGATAGATGGCAATTCTCCTGTCTTCGCCGTATCCCACGGCGACGTTTCCCTCGGGATAGGTCGATCCCCCGATGCTGGTGGAAACGGCGACGATATTGGTATCAATGCCTATGGAGGCCAAGACTGCCGCGTCGCCCTCCGCCACCGTCCAAGTGCCGCCGTTTGCAACCGCCGTGCCGTTTACGGTCAGCGTATTCAGGTGGCAGTGCGCATTGGGAACAGCCGTGATGGTGAGCACGGTCTGGCAGGGCACGGAGGCGCCGCTTTCTACCGGAATCCCGCCGGCGGTTACCGTCAGGGTGCCGCTGGACGGCGAGTTGTAGGTGACGGCATGGGTGTGGGGCGTGACGGGTATGCTTTCGGTCTTTATGTGCGCGGGATTGATGGCGCAGGTAAATGTCCGGACGCCCGGCGTACAGCCCACCGGCGTGGTGATAATGCCCGCATTCCAGTTGTGCGCGTTGGGATCGGTGAAGATTGTCTCCCCTTCGGTCTGCGCGGTGCAGCCCGCGCGCGTGCAGTGGTACGACTTGACGCCCCACGCCGAACAGGTGGCCGCTTTATCTACGGTATACGTGGTCGCGAAGCTGTGCCCCAGCTTCGCAACATAGCGCAATTCATTATGCACGGGATTTATGGTACAAAAGCGCTTCTCTGAACCGGGGGTCGTGCAGGTAGCGGGGGTACTGGTGGTCCAGGCGTCCCAACTGTGGCCGGCCGCCGACGGCGGGATCGCCGTCACATCCGTCACCGCGCCGCAGCGGGTGCAGCGGCGCGACTGGCTGCCCGCCGCCATACAGGTGGCCGCGATGTCTATGGTATACGCCGCCTCGGGGCTGTGGGACAGCGGCTCGCCATAAGCTTCGCCGCATACATCGCATATCGCCGCCTCTGTGCAGGTAGCTTCGCCGCCGCAGTGCGCTTGGCGGGCCTCCGTCTTTTCGCACCCGTCGTTGATGCAGATACACCAGTGCTCCGTGGCGCTGGCATCCATAACGCCAAAGAGATGCCCGGTTTCCGCCGGAACCATGACATAGCCGCAGACCACGCAGCAAACCGGCGTCGTGCAGTCGCTATCGTCCGCTTCGGGGGTGTGCGCCGCGTAGCCGTTGATGATATCCGTATGTTCGCAGGTGGCGGCGTGCCAGTGGGCGGCCTCGTCGCTGCTCCAGTCCGTTAAGAAGGGATGGTCCAGCGCCGGGACCGGCATTTCATCTGTCACCGCGTCACAGCGGGTGCAATGGCGGGACTTGATGCCCTCATTGCCGCAGGTAGCCTCGATATCGATGGTAAATTCATCCTCAAAATCATGCCCCAGCGGAACACCGTAGGGTTCGCCGCATCCATCGCACACCGCTTCTTCCAAACAGGCGGCCGTGCCGCCATAGTGCGCCTCGGGAGCGCTTTCATATGTGCAGCCGTCGTTGCCGCAAGCCCACCAGTGGGAGGCAGAATCCATCAGCACGCAGCCCTGGGTGTGCTTAAGAGCCGGAGCCATACCATAGCCGCAGACCGTGCAGAGAACCTTCGTCGTGCAGTCGCCGTCATCTGCCCCAGGGGTATGCGCCGCATATTGATCCTTTACTTTATGCCCGCAGGCGGCGGCGTGCCAGTGGGCGGCTTCATCGCTGGCCCAGCCCGAAGCGAAGCTGTGCCCCGTCGCCGGAACCGCCGTCACGCCGGTGACGGCGTCGCAGCGCGCGCAATGCCGCGACCTTAAGCCCGCCTCGGTGCATGTGGGCGCAATATCGACTGTAAAATCGGCCTGAAAGTCGTGCCCCAGCGGCTTGCCGTAGGCTGCGCCACATACAGAGCATACCGCCGCGGTGGTGCAGGTAGCCATGCCGCCGGAGTGCACCCCGCCGTATGCCTCCGCTTTGCATCCCGCATTCCGGCAAATCTTTCGGTGCCCGGTCCCATCCACCTGCCAGCCGCTCCAACTGTGCGCATCCGCCGGAACCATGACATGGCCGCAG
>JAEWWY010000588.1 GCA_023458835.1 Bacillota bacterium | reverse complement strand
TTTAGGAAAAAACCGCAAGGGAAAACCGTTGAAATTCCGATGTTTTTTCATCTTTTACGCCCAAATTTCCCCATTTTTGCGCCGGTTCGTCATTCCGCGGGAATGTATGTCGGATTGACGGGCGCTGATACGTCGATACTTCCCCTCACGCGGCCCGTTTGCCTAAGATAGTCCAGCACGGCCCGCATGGCGCCTATCTTGGCCTGCATGTCCCCATCATCCCCCAGGCGGATGGTGAATCCGTCCACAGATACCAAATACAGATTGTCCATATCTGCAAGATTTAATTCCGAAATTTGGGAGATTATTTCCTGTAAGGCCAGCTCCGCCATCACCCTGCGGTAGGCAACAACCTGCTCCTCCCTTTGGCAGACAATATAGCGCCCCAGCACGCTGGAGGTGATTTGCAGCCCCGTAACGGCCACCAGGCCTTCCGTCAGAAGCAGCGTCTGCGTCTTCTCCAGCACCATGCCTTCCCCATCCAGCGTATACTGTTCCCCCATGGCCTGCATATTGGCACGGGGAATGCGCTCATATACCTGTATAATCAAACCATCAGGATAGTCACGCTGCATATCCTGAAAGATCAGGTATCGGTCTTTATTGATATTGCCACGTATCTTTTCTTCATCCAGCAGCAGGATGTTGTCGCCCTCGGCCACCCCGGCCAGCGTTACCACTTCCTGGGGCGTGCGGTAGGAAGAGCCCACCACCTGCACGTGCTTTAGCCGGAACAGCGTGCTGTGCAGGATGACCCCCACCCCCACCAAAACAAAAAGAAGGCAAAGCACCGCCCAAAGGCCCCTGCCCTTCGGGCGGGACCTTTTTGCATCCTCCGGTATGCGGACGGGCGCCGGGGCCGCAAGCATCTCTTCGCGAATCCGGCCCGGGCCGCCATGCTGTGCCATATCGGCACCTCCCCTGCTTTGGTAGCTTTGTCACTCGATCCTTTGTATTTTCGCGCCAAGGCTTACAAGCATCCCTTCCAGGTTTTCATATCCCCGGTCAATCAGGTGCACATTATCCACCTCAGTGACCCCCTGGGCGGCCAGCCCCGCGATGACCAGTGCCGCACCGCCGCGCAAGTCCCTTGCGTTGACCCGTGCGCCATAGAGGGCTTCCACCCCCTGGATGATAGCCATGCGGCTGTTGACCATGATGTTGGCGCCCATGCGGTTCAAATCCCCGGCGTGGGTAAAGCGGTTCTCAAATACATTCTCCACCACGATGGAAGTTCCCTTCGCGACGGCCGCCAAAGCCAGCATCTGCACCTGCATATCGGTAGGAAAGCCGGGATGGGGCTGTGTTTGAAGCTGCTGGAAGGCGGTCAGGCGCTTGGGCGCCTTCAGATCGATGGTGCCGATCTTCTCCCGTATCTCGCAGCCCATTTCCCGAAGCTTTGCCAATACCGCCACCATGTCCCGGACGGGCGCATTATCCAAATGAACTTCTCCGCCGGTGATGGCCGCGGCGGCCAGCAGCGTACCCGCCACGATCCTGTCGGGAATGGGGCGGTATACCGCGCCATGAAGGGCCTTGACGCCTTTGACCTGAATGGTGTGGGTGCCCGCGCCACGGACATTGCCGCCCATGGCATTGATGAACCTTTGCAGATCCTCAATTTCCGGCTCTCTGGCCGCGTTGTGGATGGTGGTGGTCCCCGGGATCAGAACCGCCGCCATCATCACGTTTTCCGTAGCGCCCACGCTGGGGTAATCAAAGTGTACATCGGCCGGGTGCATCTTGAGCCCGTTGCAATGGATCAGCCCGCCTTCCTCCAGGATGGTCACGCCCAGTTTGCGCAGGCCCTGCAAATGCAGGTCGATGGGCCGCATGCCTATTTCGCAGCCGCCCGGATATGTCACCGTCGCCCGGCCGAACCGGCCCAGGATGGGCCCCAGCAAGAATATGGAGGAACGTATCTGCTTGGAGAGGCTGTCGGGCATTTCCCAATTATGTAGTTCGCTGGAGACAATATGCATCATGCCTTCCGAACGGGTAATCCGGCAGCCCAAAATTTCTAATATATCCGCCATATGATGGGCATCGCTTATATTAGGGCAGTCCAGCAGCGTGACTTCCTCCCGGGTCATGATGCTGGCAGCCAAAATGGGCAGCACGGCATTCTTGGCGCTATTCACACGAATGGAACCCGCCAAGGGCGTTCCACCCTCCACACGGAAAAATCCCATGTGTTTCACCTCCACCGTTATTTCCCGTGCTTCATACTATGTGGGCGGGAAAATTTGGTGAGGCGGGCGGAAAATGGGTCAGGGCGGTTCAACGGAGATTGCGTTCGCAGTTTCTGCTGATGTTGAGCAGGATGCCTACGGCTGCCATCAGGATGGAGATGGACGTCCCCCCTTTGCTGAAGAAGGGAAGCGGCAGGCCCGTGGTAGGCAGGATTCCCACCACCACCCCCATGTTCAGAAACGCCTGGATGGTGATCATGGCGGTGATGCCCGCCGCAAGCAAACACCCGAACTTATCCTTGCATGTGACGGCGATGCGCATGCCCACAAACATAAAGACCACAAACAGGGTGACGACCACCAGGCATCCAAACAGCCCAAAATCCTCCCCCACGATGGCAAAGATGAAGTCGCTTTCCGGGTAAGGCAGGTAGGCATACTTTTGCCGGCCCCTGCCCAGCCCCATGCCGAACAGCCCGCCGGAGCCAAAGGCGATCAGCGACTGGGCCAATTGATAGCCTTCGTCGCTCATCTTGGCAAAGGGATCGCGGAAGGACAGCAACCGCTCCCTGCGGTAAGGCTCACTCCAGGCGTAGAAGAGGCCTGCCGCCGCACCCACGATTCCCATCAGGCTCAGATGCTTCCATTTGGCGCCCGCCATCAATACCATCACGCCGCTGACTATCAGGATGGACATGGCGGTGGAAAGGTTGGGCTGCTCCAGGATCAGCAGAAAAAAGAAGGCGGGGATCACCATCAGCGGCACGATGCCCTTAAACAGGAACCGTACGCTGTCGCCGCTGTTGGAAAGCGCGGTGGCCAGGAAGGCCACCACGGCAAACTTGCACAGCTCCGACGGCTGAAAGCTCATTCCGGCAAGGTTCAGCCACCGCCTGGAGCCGTTCAGGTACACGCCGCCGCCGGGGATCAGCACCAGCACCAGCAAAACGGCGCTCAACCCCAGCCCGGTCAATACCACCCAGGGCTTTTTCCAAAAGGAAAAGGGGATCCGGGAGGTTGCGACCAAAGCCACAAGGCCCACGCCAATGCCGATGAGCTGCGCTTTGACCTCGCCCAGCGCGTCGCCCCTGTCCTGGGCCGTATAGTAAGTGGCGCTGAACAATACCAGCAGTCCCGCCATCAGCAGGAGCATCAGCGTCACCACCATGGCGCCGTCCACACCGCGGCGCTTTTGCGCCGGCAATGTTTTACTGCCCGCCCGCACGGCGGCCGGATTATCTGTCATGCTTCCTTACCTTTCCGGCGGCTGTATTCCGCCCGTCAGGCACCCTCGGGGGAGGGAGGGAGCACACGCTTCGAGGAAATGGTTTTGCCATTTCCTCGAGTTTTGCACTTTTCGCCTGCAAGCTGCGCTTGTGGCCGGCGAAAAGTGCAAGGAATGTTTGCTTCGCAAACGCCCCGCACGCCCGGCAAAGCCAGGCGATACGATTTCAAACGAAGGGATTGCGACCCCCTCGTTGCACCCCTAGGCGGGATAATAGTTAGGACCTACACATCCAACGTATAATGCAATTTATCAAAGGACCACTGCATTACCGCAGAGTATCGCATAGTAGCAGCAAGACGGCCTCCGAAGGTCCAGTGCGACCGGAAAGCCCTGGTCGCGCCCGCAGGCGCGAAACCTTCATCCCATCCTTTACACCAGCGCATTCACCATTTCCTTGAAGATGCGGCCCCGCTGCTCATAATCCGTGAACATGTCAAAGCTGGCGCACGCCGGGGAAAAGAGCACGTTTCCGCCGGGCACGGCA
>JAEWWY010000587.1 GCA_023458835.1 Bacillota bacterium | reverse complement strand
GTGGAAAAGGGCTGGGCGATTTTTTCGTCGGGGTCTATGCTGGCCCAGGCCATCCAGCCATGGTAGGGGTTCTCCCGCAGGGTATAATCAGCCTTGGGGAAATAGGCGTTTTCGGCAGTAGTCATTGCAAAGCTTTCCGTAATCTCCATCATGCCCTCCTTGGGCAGCTTCTGTTCACCGCCCCTGAGCAAAAGGGCTGCCGCCAGCGTTTGGGGGTTGCCCAGGTCCGCCAGGGGGATTTGCATTTCCACCCGGTCCGCGTACACATCCGCTTTCAGGGGGATGCTTTCCTCGGCGGGCGTTCCGTCCGCAATGACCTTGTACAGCCGGTTTTCCCTGATCAAATGGGAGACCTTGCCATACCCGTCAAGCGCAAAGCCCTGTCCGCCGGCGGCAAGATATACCGTGTTCCTGCCGTCCAATCCGCTGCCCAGGGCCATCAGGTACAATGTGTCCTGGCTTATGGCGGCGTACAGGTTCCGGCTCACGGCCTCTGTGGCCGGTAACGCCTTGTTGGCCACACCATCCCAATCATTGAAGCTGTTGTCTGTAAGACTCAGGCTTTCCACCGTGGTGCGGTATTTGGGTACAGGCACAAGTCCGCTGTCCGCATTGCCTGCCACCGGCGCACTGCCTTGGGTGGTCCCCTCCTGCATGTCGGTGATCCGGTCCACCGCCACAAACAGGTCGTCGGAAACTTCCGGCAGATTGGCATACAAAAGCGCCATGGGGATCATGTATTCCACCAGGTATACACCTTCGCCCTGGTCCTTGACGATCTTTTTGATGCCTTCCGGCGCGCGGTAGGTGCAACTGAACCACTCTTCGCTGGGCTGTTCGAAAATGAAAAGCTCCAGGTTCATGGAGTGCCAGTCCTGCACCAGGACATCCACGCCGCTGTGGCTTGGATAGCCGGAATGGCGGAAGCCGTTCTCCTTGTTCCGGTCGGCGTCGATGAGTATGTTCAGGGAGAAGGCCTTATCGTCATCAGGATCCTCAATGCCGCTCAAATACGTCAATACATACAGCGCATCCGCTGTGCGGGCGGCATACACATCGCCCACCACGCCGCCGCCGGACGACACGGGCGGCAAATCGCCCCAGTCACCCCGGCTGCCGTCGGCTTTGATGGCCGGGGAGAACAGCCGCTCAGGAGAGGTGACCGTTAAAAGTTCCGTGCCGCTGTCAGGCAGGCGGCTTTCCTTTCCATCGGCGATGCCGATGGAGAAGGTTTTGGCGGAGGGGTGCAAAAGCGCCCCCAGCACAAAGCCTTCCACGCCCTTTTCCGCTTTGCGCAGCTTTACCTTGCGGCCGGTATCAGCGTATTGAAGCCCATCCCACTTGTACAAAACACCGTTGGAATCGATCTTGTGCTGCGGCTTCGCGCCGGGAAACAGATCAGCAAGCTCGGGGCCTTTCTCTATTTCATTTTCGATGTAGATTTCAAAATCATCGGAAAGATCCTGCGCGGCGGCATGGAAAAATACTTTGTTGCCGTCGGTCATGGCTTTCAGGACCTGCAGATTGGGCAGGGGCGTCAGGAGTGTATGGGGTACGGCATACCACTGGCCGGATCTGCCGTCAAAGACGTCCGGGGTGATGGGGGTATTCGGATCCTGGGGCGCCACTTCAATGATCAGGGGAAGCTCCGCCTTCCTGATCTGGCTGGCCACCTTCAAACATACCTTGTAGCTGCCGGGGGCCAGAGGCGTTGAACCTACCTTCAGTTGGTTTCCATCCAGCACGAACAGCCCGTTGTCCCGGCCTTTGTTCACATCCGCCTGGAAGGAAAAATCATACGTGGCCCCATCGCCGCCGGCCGCGGTGAGGGTGCCCGCCGTGCCGCCGGGCATTGCGTTTTGCGATAGCGCCTGCAAGGGCGTGTTCAGGTTTATGCCCATATCCCGAAGGGGTTCGGTGATGGGGGCGCCGATTACCTTTTCGAAATAGGGCACTTCCACGAAAGCTTCGCCGATGGCCGGGGCAAAGCCGATGGGCTGCCAGTCGCTGTTCATGGCCCATACCGCCATGCGGATGGTTTCGGGGTTGCCCAGGCTCTCAAGGGGGATCGTCACCTCCGCGGTGGTATTGTCCTTGGAGATGCCTTTTTGGGCAGGGTAGGTATCCGTATTCCATTCCCAGCTTGCGCCATCGCCCTTATATACCCCGGCGCTCCAGGTCTCAATCAAAAAATCCGCACCGGCCTTTAAGTGGCGGCCATCCCCCTGGTAGCCGGTCAGCGGGTCGCTGTCGATATCCAGCAGCACGTCATAGACGCTGATATTGGTATTGTCCGGGGCCGCAAAGGCAATGCACAGATCGGTATCGGTGGTAAAGGCGTAGAGGATGCCAATCTTGTCTTCGCCGGGGCAAAGGCTATAGATGCCCGCCCAATCGGTAAGATCGCCATCCGCCGTGATCACCGGGGCCTCCGCTGCCAGGGCATGCCCAAGGCAGAGCAAAAGGGCGAGGATCAGGGGTAGAAGAAGACGCTTTTTCATGGGAGCCTCCTTAATCCTTGAAAAAAAGAGGGGGAATTTCGCGTGGAGCGAAATTCCCCCTTCCGCACGGTTTACTTCTGTGTGGCTTTGAATTCTTCCAGTTGTTTGTTGATTTCGGCAATGTACTGATCGATGCCGGCAGCCCTCAACTCCTCGATGGCGGCGGGGTACTCGGTCTCAAAGTCCACAAAGCCATAGAGGATGGGCGCCAGCTTCTGGCCGTACACCTGGTTGCAGGCGGTCTCGGCATCCACCACATCGGCGTTGTTGAACTTGAAGCCCAGCATGCCGGAAACCTTGGCATCCTTGTCCCAGCTCAAGTAGGTGTCGATGTACTCCTGGGAGGTGCTCTCCGGGAATACCTGGTAGTTCACATTGCGGAACATCCACTCATAGAGGTAGCCCTCGCCCTTGGCGGCATCGCTTAAGGGGATCAGGCGGCCGCTTTCGCTCAGGTCATAGTCCACGCCCTTTACGCCATACAGGCAGAACAGGTAATTCTCCTCAGAGGAGTACAGCCAGTTCAGGAATTTCACTGCGCCGGCGGGGTTCTGGGCGGAGTAGGGCACGCAGATCACTTCGCCGCCGGTAGCGTTGATGTAGCGGGGCTTTTCGGGGGCCAGCAGGTAGGATTTCAGGGCCGCGGCGGGATCATTGGCCTGCACGGCCCCAATGATCTCGTTTTCCTTGCCCAGGGAGCCTTCTCCCCACAGGTACAGGCCGCTCTGGATACGGCTGGTCCGCTCGTTGTATTTAATGGTCAGATCGTCGCTGTACAGGCCTTCCAGATACATATCGCGGTTATACTGGGCGACCTTTTTGAAGGCTTCGGTCTCGGCGTAGGAATAGGCCTTCTGCGTTTCTTCGCCAAATACGGCCAGTTCCGCAAAGCCGACCCAGAAATACTGCTCATCGGCAAAGTACCGGGTCAGGGGTTTGAAGATGGGATCGGCGGGGCCCTTGTATTCGGGGAATTGCTCGGCTACCAGGGTGGCGTATTGCTTTAGGTCTTCGGGGGTCTTGACTTCCGTCATGCCCACCGCTTCCAGCAGATCCTGGCGGAGGCACACGAACTGATACATGCCCGAGGAAGGCGCGTAGGCGGAGGGAATGCCATAGAGCACGCCGTTCACCTTGCCGCCGGCCAGTTGGGATTCGGGCAGGACCTTTTGCAAATCCTGACCATACTGGGCGATGAGCTCATCCAGGGGCTGGGCCTGCTTTTTGTTGACCATGCTGGCCAGATCAGGCAGGCCGTCCCAATACAGGTCGATGGGGCGCTGGGCGGCCAGCATGATATCCTTCTGCTCCCAATACTGGTCCCAGGGCAGGAAGGTGAACTCCACTTCCATGTTCAGGTCGGCCTTTACTTTTTCAGCGAAGGGGCCCTGTAAAAAGGCCGTCATGGCGTCCGATTCGGTACCGGGGTAGAGGATGCTGAGTTTTTCCGGAGCGGAGGCGCTGGCCGGAAGGAAGGAACACAGGGAAAGTACGAGCACCAGCGCAAGAAGCAGGGAAACACGCCTTTTCATGGGAAGACCTCCTTATCAAATATCACACACCGCATCCGCGGTGAGGGTTACGGGTTTATTCCTTGACTGCGCCCATCATGATCCCCTGTACGAAATACCGCTGGATAAAGGGGTACAGGAAGATGATGGGGCCAATGGTGATGAGCGTCACCGCCATCTTTACCGTTTCGGAAGGAAGCTTGATCGTCGCTGCCGCGCCGCTGGGAATGCGGCCGGAGGAGACGGCGTTGACATTGGAAATGATGGTGTACAGGTAATACTGCAGGGGGAACAGCTCTTTCTTTTTGATAAAGATCAGCGCGTTCCACCAGTCGTTCCAGTAGCACAGGGCGTACATCAGCCCTACGGTGAGCAGCGCCGTCTTGCTGATGGGCAATGCGATCCGCCAGTAGATGGAGAACTGCCCGGCCCCGTCGATCTTGGCCGCGTCGTACAGCGCTTCGGAAACATCCATGAAGTAGGTGCGCAAAAGGAAAATGTTCCATACGCTGACCATGGATGGCAGGATCAGGGCCAGCAGGCTGTTTTCCATATGGTAGTAGTTGACGCAGACCACATACCAGGGCACAAGCCCTGCCGAAAAAATGATGGTGAAGTTGCAAAAGAAGGCGATCACATTGCGATAGCGCAATTCCTTTAAGGACAGGGCATAGGCGATCATGCTGGTGACCAGCATGGCCCCCAGGGTGCCCGCGATGGTGACGGAAATGGTGACCACATAGGAGGTCAGGATACGGCTGCCGCTGTGGGCGAACAGGTAAGTATAGGTATCCGCCGTAAAGGCCTTGGGAATCAGGCGGAAGCCGTCCTTGGCAATCAGGCTCTCACCGGTAAAGGACACGCTGACAGTCAGCAGGAGCGGATACAGGCATATGACGGCGAACAGGCCTATCAGCCCATAGGAGAACACCTTTACCGCTTTATCGGAGGAGGACTTGCGGATTTTGGCATGCGTTGCCTGCATCAGAACAGCCCTCCTTTTTCGTTGTACCGCCTGGCCAGGCCGTTGGCCAGGGTCACCAGAACCAGCCCCATCACCGATTGCATAAGGCCGATGGCGGTGGTAAAGGAGAAGCCCATGGTGCGCATGGCGGAATACACAAAGGTATCGATGACGCTCACGGCATCCCCCAGCACCGGGTTGTTGCCAACAATGCCGTAGATCATGCCGAAATCGCCATAGAAGATGCGGCCTACGCTCATCAAAACCAGCACCACTACCGTGGGGCGCAGCATCGGCAGGGTAATGAAGCGGATCTGCTGGAACTTCGTGGCCCCGTCGATGGTGGAGGCCTCATACAGCGTGCCGTCAAAGTTGGCCATGGCCGCCATGTAGACGATGGAACTGTAGCCCGCCCACTTCCACACATTGGCAAGCACGATGATGGTCTTCCAGTACCGGGGTTCCGCGTACCAGCGGATGGGCTGCGCGCCTACGCCCACCAGCAGGCGGTTGATCACGCCGTTGGCGCCGTTTAATATGACTTCTCCCGTCTTTTGATTGACCCTGAAGTTGGAGGTGAAGAAACCATACATGATGGCCCCCACCACGATCCAGGACAAAAAGTAGGGGAAGAACATGGCGCTTTGGGCCACCCGCTTGAAGGGTTTGCTCTTCACCTCATTCATGCAGATGGCGATGGTCACCGGCAGCGCCGTGCCCAATAAAATGCCGAAGAAGTTGATGATCAGCGTGTTTTTGATCACGGTCCAGCAATAGGGGTTGTTGAAGAAGAAGAGAAAATTGTCCAGCCCCACAAAGGGGCTGCCGAAAATGCCGTCCACCACATTGAACTTGGTGAAAGCCATCCAGAGCCCGCCCAGGGGCACATAGCAGAACATCACCAAAAGCACCATGGCAGGCAGGCACATCAGATACAGCGTTCTGTTGCGCCACAGCTCAGAGCCTACGCCGGGCTTTTTATCCGTCCGCTTTGCCAAAGCCGGCTGCGCCAATATCAACACCTCCCGAATCAAAGCTCCCCGGAAAGATAGGGCGATGTCCCAACCCTTGCAACATCCTCCCTCAGTACAAACATCCCTGTGGTGTGAAAACGGATGCCATGCAGCAGGCTCGTTGCCATGGCTTTTTGAAGGCGGGTTTTGGGCTGGTAAGCTTCAAGGTCTACCGCCTTGTCCCCGAACACCTCCAGGCGGGCCATATCATCGCCCTCCATGGCGGGGTAGCAGTAAAGCTGCTCCTGCACCCTTATGATATTGCCCTCCTTGGGCAAAAGGGCCTTGAGGCCGGGATCATACAGCCAGCTTTCGCTCCAGAAGCCGCGAATGGGCAGGGAGGGGAAGTAGGTGTCGTAAAATTGCAAGGCCAGGGCCATGGAGCTTTTCAGCCGCTCCGGGGTATACCCTTCCCCCGAGGGGATGTGCAGCGCCAGGGTATAGTCGCCTTCGCTCAGTACCTTTTCCCATTCGGATTTATCAAGGGTGACGGGCTCCCTCATCACGGTGCCCGCGGGGTTTACGGGGTGCGCTGTGACGGAGGATGCATCCTCCCGCCATATCGTCTCAAAAGCCTGCTCATCGCACACGCCGTTCACGCCCTGCAATTGGCCGTCCCGGCGGATCCATTGATCCCCCGGCCACAGCGCTACCACCTGGCCGGTTGCGCGGTTCCGCCATGCTTCCGGGGTACCGTAGCGGAAGGGGATGAAATAAAAGCGGTCCAAAAGGAAGATGGCGCACAGGTAAAAGTTCATGTCCCAGGAATAGTCCGCCACGGTGATATCCCCGGTTTCCTTATATTTTTTCAACTGCCGGTCCGCCATGGTCCAGGGCACGTATTCGTACTGCTCCTTGGGAATCCCCCGGGCGGCGTTCAGCTTCAGCGCCGGTTCCACGCAGGACAGGGCGTATAAAAACGCGTAGGCATCCCTTGCAAAGCCATTTAGGCACCTGGGCTCAGGCCGTTGAAAATCGCAGGCAGTGCCCCGGTTCAGCGCCATCAACGTGTCCTGCCTTAAAACCAGGGAAAGGCGGAGCAGGGCTTCATCCGCCTCGATTTGCGCAAGCGCCTCCCTGAGCTTTGATGCCTTCTCCGCCGGCATGTCATGGCGCGCCAAGGCCTGCTGAAAGAAATCCGGGTCCATTAGCCTGGATTGCCTTGGCATTTCCATGCCTTCCACATATTGCTCCACCCCTTCGGGCAGGGCAATCCCGGCATATCCAGCCCAGGCATGCAGCATTTCCCCGGTGACTGTGGGGGCTGAGGAAGCCGCGAGATCTCTGCGGTAAGCAGCCATGTCCACCATTTGAAGGTGCAGGCGTGATTCCTCCGCCGCGCAGGCGATGAGGTGGCTTTCCACCGACCGGCCGATGGAGGTGGCGGCGCTGCCGCCGGGGTTTTGCAAAAGGGCCAGAAAGTCTTGCATCAGCCCGTCGTCCCCGCCGTTGTGACCGCCGGAGGTCTGCGCGGGAAAGATTGTTCTTGCCCTGGTTTCGCCCACGCCGGTGGATACGAAGGGGATGATCTCGATGCGGTTCTCATAATCCGAACCCCTGATTTCCCCGTGCTCGCACATGATCTTGATGGTGCGGGATATGCGGTTGGTGAAGGCGCTCAGGCTGAAAGCGGCGGTGACGCCGTTTTTGAACTGTATGTTCACCACCTGGTGGTCGCACACATCATTGTCGCAGCGGTAGACGCACCGGCCATAAGGCCCCTCCGCGATGGCCTTTATAAGCCCCGCCTCCGATTGGTCAAGGGACAATACCGCCGCCGGCCAATTGCCCGCGATGGGCAGGTAGCACTTGCGGGCATCAAAGCGGCAGTCCGCCGCTGCGGGGCAGTCAAGGCACCGGGCCGCGCTGCCCTTGGGGGCGTTTTCTTCCTTGAAATAAGTCAACTGCCCGAAGGAGGAGACGCATTCCGCCTCGCTGCCGGTGAGCCATACCAGGAGATCCATGTCATGGCAGGATTTTTGCAGGATGATGGGGCTGCTTTCCCCGCTTTTGCGCCAGTTGCCACGCACAAAGGAATGGGCCATGTGAAAGTTGCCTACGTTTTCGTTATGCACGATGGATATGACGCGGCCCAGCTCGCCGCTGTCGATAATGGCCTTCAAAGCCCTGAAAAACGGCGCGTACCTTAACACATGGCACACCGTGACCGTGCGGCCCGTTTCACGGGCCTTTTGCGCAATGCGAAGGCATTCCAGGGGATCGGGGGAAACGGGCTTTTCCAGCAGCAGATGGTAGCCAAGGTCCATGGCCGCCATGGCCTGGCGGTAATGGTCCCTGTCCATGGAGGCGATGATGGCGGCATCCCCCAGCCTGCCGGCTTTCAGCAGCCCGTCCACGCTGTCGTATGCCCGCTCCGGGGGAATGGAAAAAGCTTTGGCGGCGGCCTGTCGCCGGCCCGCATGGGGCTCCGCCACGGCCACGATCTGGGCCAGGCCGCTTTTTTGCGCGGTTTCCCCGTAAATCATGCCCCGCTGCCCGGCGCCGATGAGCACAAGCTTGAACATTTCTTCACCCTTCTTTCGCTGGCAAGGATTTGCGCGATGTCACAAGAAAAACTTCGGTAGATTGTCAGGGGAACGGCATATTACGCCGGAATCATACGGCTGGACTCGCGGCTGATGATCTTTTGCATATCCTCAAATTTGCGCTCCATATCCGCAACCAGCGCAAACTGTGTGCGGCAGCGGTCCAGGTTATGCCCTTCCCGGTGCGTGCGGAAGTATACGTCACCCTCCAGGTAATCGGTCAAAAAGCGGAGGCCGCATTCCAACGTCATCAGCTTGGCTGCAAGGGGCAGGGTCTCAAGCTCCAGGGGAGTAAGGCTGCCGCCGCAGGCGGCAAGAAATCCTCTGGCATACGCCTCAAACAGCGTAAGCGACAGGCTGATCAGGCTCAGGTCGCGCTCATCCTCCAACGCGGTGGATGCGCCGAAGCGGATGGAATCGCCAAAATCGTTGCCGCACAGCCCGGGCATCACCGTGTCCAGATCCACCACGCAAAGGGGCGCCCGGGTGTGCGCGTCCAAAAGCACGTTGTTGAGCTTGGTATCATTGTGGGTGACCCGTAAAGGAAGCTGGCCGTTTTTCAGCATCCGGATCATGATGCCGGCCTCCGCCTCCAGCTTCAGGGCGAAGTCGATTTCCGCCCCGACCTCTGCGGCCCTGTGCATGGGGTCGGCCTCCCGCACCTCATGAAAGCGCCGGTAGCGCTTAACGGTATCGTGAAAGCCGGGAATCGTTTCGGTAAGCCGGTCCGCGGGGAAATCAGAAAGCAGGCTTTGAAACTGGCCAAAGGCGGTGCCGCTCTGGCAAAACTCCTCCGCTGTTTCCGCCTTCTCCAGGCACAGGCTGTCCTCGATAAACGCGTAGGCCCGCCAGTACTCCCCGTTTTCATCCATAAGATAAGACGTCCCGCTTTTGGCCGGCGTAAGGCGCAGCACCCGCCTTGGGTCGGGGTTCTTTTTCCAGAGGTGGTCCGTTACGGCCTGAATGTTCTCTATCAGCGCGGGCACATCCCGAAAGATATGCCGGTTGATCTTCTGCAATATATAACGGGCTCCCCGGTCGGTTTCCACCATAAACGTGGTATTGATATGCCCGTTGCCGTAGCGGCTGCAAACCACGGGCCGGCCATTCCATTGAAATGAAAGCACCATTTTTTCCACTGTTTGCTCCACAGCCTTTCAGGATGAATTCCCCGGACCTTTTTCCGCGATGGCTTTACGTGCCAGGGGCACATACTGCAGGGTGCGGTTTATGCACATGTATCACTATGACAATATGTTATATTCATATGAAACAAAATAGCATGGCAAAAGTCAATAGATTCTGCCTATATGTGAAGATTTGGATAAGTTTCCGATAAATTCGGGCTTGTTGCGGCAGTGGTTTTGTGGTACAAGTGAAATGGAATAGGGGGACAAGGCCATGATCGAAAACCTCAATGCGCTTACGTTTTCAGCCTTCGGGGAAATTCTTTTGGAAGAAGGCAGGGAGGGATATGAGAAAGCAGCCCTCCTTTTGCAGGAGAGCCCGGAGGAATACAGCGTATGGGAGCAGGACCCCGTGATTTTGAATACTCCCCGGGGCATGGTGCTTTTGCAGGTGCTTCACAAGCCTTCGGGCCGCGCCCTCACCTTTTATTTGGATAAGCCTGTGCGCCTTTACAAGGGGATTCCCTTCGCCCTTTCGCCGCTGCGCCCTCCCTGCGCGATTGAGCTTTATACGAGGCAGGGTTCCAATCCTTCCACCCTGCCTATGGAAACGGGCGGCGCGTCGGTGCTTCGCCCAACGGTGAGCGTCTCTTGCCTGTATACCCTGTTTTACCAGGAAAAGCCCAAGGGTTTTTTCTTTTCGGGGGAAAGCCATGAGCCATACGAGCTGACCTATGTGGATATGGGCAGGCTCCACTGCGTGGTGGGCGGCCGGGACCTTGTGCTGGATCAGCAGGAATTGATGCTTTTTGCCCCCCGGCAGTGGCATATGCAATACGCCCAGGCGGACATACCGGTCAATTTCGTCACCATCAGCTTTGATGTGCTTCCCGCGGATATCGCCCTGCCCTGCGGCGCGGTCATCTCCGCCACCAGGGAGATGGGCGCCTGCCTGCAAAGGATCCTCCTCCTGCAGAAGGAGGAGGGGCCCTATCAGGGGGATATGATCCTGAACCTGTGTACCCAGGTGCTCTTGCTGCTGCTTCGCGGCCAGGCGGCAAAGCAGGAAAGGGAGGAGCCCTCCGCTACGGCGGAAAACCTGCTGGTGGAGCGGGCGCTTTTGTATATTGACGCGCATTTCATGCGCCACCTGACGGTGAAGGAGGTTGCCCAGCATATC
>JAEWWY010000586.1 GCA_023458835.1 Bacillota bacterium | reverse complement strand
CACCACGGCTACAGCATACAGCACACGCCGGGAGATATCAATACGGTGCTGCAGGTTTTAGAGGACGCGCTTGTGATCCTTAAAAATGAAGGGAGCATTTGAAAATGAAAAAGCACAACATCGCCGTAGTAGGCTGCGGCTGGGCAGCCGGGGTATGGGTGGACTACGCCAAAACGCGGGAGGATGCGGAGTTCCGGCTGCTGGTGGACATCAACTTCGCCGCGGCGGAGAAGTTCCGCCAGGAAAAGGGGCTGGACTGCGAGGTGGCCGGGAAGCTGGACGGTGCCACCATCAAAAGGCTGGGCATCACCCTGGTGTTTGACACCACCATCCCCGACGCCCACTATGAAACCGTCACCGCCGCCCTCAACGCGGGCTGCCATGTGTTCGGCGAAAAGCCCATGTCCTCCAGCATCGAAAGCGCCAGGAAAATGGTGGCCCTGGCCCAGGAAACAGGGCTGACCTACTCCATTATGCAAAATTACCGCTACAACAAGTGGATACGGGGCTATAAGGAGCTGCTGTCCAAGGAAGTCATCGGCAGCATCGGCTCCCTGAACGCGGATTTCTTCCTGAACCCCAACTTCAGCGGGTTCCGCGCCGAGATGGAGAGCCCTCTTATTCTGGATATGGCCATCCATTCCTTTGACGAGGCGCGCTTTTTGTCCGGCGCCGACGCGGTAAGCGTCTACTGCCAGGAAT
The DNA here is from genome assembly GCA_023458835.1 of Bacillota bacterium. Classification (GTDB taxonomy): domain Bacteria; phylum Bacillota; class Clostridia; order Christensenellales; family Aristaeellaceae; genus JAEWAH01. The sequence goes on along the minus strand of JAEWWY010000586.1, from coordinate 6,897 downwards.
ACAACCCCGTCTGGTCCCATTACAAGGGCGACATCGCCGCCTCCGTCATTTTTGAAATGAGCAACGGCGCGGTGTTCACCTACAGCGGCTCCTGGGCGGCCAAGGGCTTTGGCACAAGCTGGAACTGCGACTGGCGCGCGGTTGGCGCCCGCGGCTCGGCGCTGTGGCGCGCGGGCATGGAGCCCGTTGCCGAGGTGTTCGACGGCGACTCCTCCACGAAGGTCTCTCCTGCCTACGCCTGGGGCGATACCGTTGACAGCCACCCCGCCTGCCTTGCCGAAATGTTCAAGGCGCTGAACGAGGGATACATTACCGAAACCATCTGCACCGACAACATCAAGAGCATGGAGATGGTGTTCGGCGCCATCCAAAGCTCCAGGACCGGCCGGAAGGTACAGCTTGGCTGAGCGGCGGCCGGCAAAAAGGAGGCACGTATGACTGATTTTGAAAAGCTGTGCGAATACGCCGACCATCTGACCATCATCGATACCCACGAGCATATGACGGCCCGGGAGCCGGAGAACTGGGACGGCATCGAGGTGGTGAACGGGCTGCTTCTGCCCAATTACAACCACACCACCCTGGGCTCCGCGGGGTTGAAGTATGACTGGGTTTCCCCCCGCCCGGTGGCGGAAAAGTGGAAGGCCATTGAACCCTTTTGGGAGGACTGCCGCTATACGGGCTACATGCAGTGCGCCCAGATCACGGTGAAGGACCTGCTGGGCGTGGATGAAATCAGCGGCAAAACCATCGAGGATATCAACGAACGTTTTCTACAAACGCTCAGGCCTGGCATTTACAAGGAGATTTTGCAGGACAAATGCCGCATCGCCGTTTCCATTGTGGATTGCGACGACAACTGCGACAGAAGGTTTTTCAGAACCGTTTTCCACATCGATGCTTATGTGATGCCGGCCATCGAAAAGGATTTATGGGAAGTGGAGGCGAATACCGGGATCAAGATCCGCTGCCTGGACGACTGGATGGAGGCCTTTGAAACCGACCTGCGCAAGCGCATGGAAAACGGCGCCGTGGCCTTGAAATGCGCCCTTGCCTACCAGCGGCCCATCCATTTTGCCCGGCCCTCATACAGCGATGCCCAGCGGGACTTCAACCAGATGTACGCCCACCGCTACACCGCTTCCCACATCGCCTTAAAGCACGGGGCCGGACAGGCGTTTCAGGACTACATGATGCACCACATCTGCCGCGTGACCGAGCGGGCCGGCTTGCCCATGCAGGTGCATACCGGCCTCCTGGAGGGCATCACCAACCACTTGGACCACGCGGACCCCAGGCTTCTAAATAACCTGTTCGTGGAATACCCCGACCTCAACTTCGACCTGTTCCATATCTCCTACCCCTGTCAGCACGCGGCGGGGGCCCTGGCAAAAATGTTCCCCAACGTGTATGTGGACATGTGCTGGGCGCACATCATTTCCCCCGAGGCCAGCGTAAGGACGCTGGACGAATGGATCGGGCTTCTGCCGCTGAACAAAATCAGCGCCTTCGGCGGCGATTTCAACGGCAGCGTTCCCCACCTGGTATACGGGCACGCCAAGATGGCGCGGCGCAATGTATGCAGGGTACTGGATAAAAAAATCCAACAGGGCCTTATGGATTTTGACGAGGCCTGCGCTGTGGCCCAAAAGCTTTTTTATGGCAATCCGGCGTCGCTTTTCAGGCTCGGTTAACCAGGCGCCGCCCCGCCGGGGCGCGCTCCAACGCAAAATCGTCAAGGAGGGATGCTGTCATAGGCGGCGTGATTGTCAATTTGCAGGGCGACGGGCGGATGGCGAACAAGGTTCCCGCCTTCCCGGGCATTTCCTTTGAAACCGGGCTGTTCGCCTGGGAGGAAGCCCTGTTCGAAAACAACTACAGGACCGTATTCTACAGCGGCATGGGCCGCCGCCAGGCAAAGAACCGCGCCCATCACGAACTGACGGACCGGAAGGTGCACAGGCAGCATACCTTTGCCTTCGAGGTGGAAATCGACGGGCAGATTTTGCGGGACTACTGGCAGTATAAAGGGACGGTTCAGGAGACGGGAGCCGACGGATTCATCCTGGTGACGACCCGCCTGTTGGACACGGTGACCCAAACGCGGGTGCTGGTCCGCACCCTGATTGACCACACGGCTTTTCTCCCCCGCTGGCTGGAAATTGAAAACTGCAGCGGGAGGGCCCAGGCGGTCTCGGCGGGCTTCCCCTTCAGCGGGGTCGTTTCCAAGCGCCGGGAAAACGGCATGCAGTCCTTTGCGGACAACGCCAGGCACAACCGCTACCGGCTCGGCCATTTCAGGGACAATTACACCCAGCAGGAGGGCGAGTTCGAATGGGTTGACCTGCCCACGCCCAATACAGGCCTTGTATATGAAAACCACCGGGCAAAATACAACTTCCCCCTATACGTTGTCAATAATGAAAACACCGGCGAGCATTTTGTACTCCACCTGGAAACCGGCATCAACGCACAGCTTGCCTTCAACCATTGGGGCGACCCAAGAACCCTCTCCTACGGCCTGTGCCTGAACGACTACGTCCAGTGCAAGGCGGGGCTTTCCAGGGAGGCGTCCTTCCGCTGGCTTGCGCCCGGGGAAAAGGTCATAACGCCCAAGGTGCATTTCAGTTGCCTGTACGGGGACCTGGACGACATCACCAACGCCCTGTACAAGCACCTGCGGGCAAGCGTCCTGCCGCCCCAGCCCGAGGAAAGCGCGCACCTGGTGGAGTACAACCACGCGGGCTTCACCTCCTTTCAGCCGGTATCCTCCCAGCTTTTGAAGGATGAGATCGACCTTTGCGCCGCGCTTGGCGCGGAGCTTTTCACCATTGACGACGGCTGGTACGGCGATATTGATCAGGGCTGGTGGAAGGCCATCGGGGACTGGTATGAAAACTCCCTTATCAACGGGGAATTGGAAGAGGTGCTGGATTACGCCCGGGGCAAGGGCCTGAAGGTGGGGCTCTGGCTGCCCATTGAGGAAGCGGGGCTCGAATCCAACGTCATACGGGAGCACCCCGACTGGTTCCAGCCCAAGGATGAGGGCGGCGGCGCCGTATGGGATATCACCAATCCCGAAGTGGAGCGCTACATGCGCGACACCCTTGTGCGCCTGATCGAGAAATACCGCCTGGACTGCCTGCGCCTGGACGGGGGCTGCACCTGCTCCGGGCAGCGGCTTCGCGGCGGCCGCCTGGAAAACAATATGTGGGAGTACATGGACATCCTGTACCGCTTCTATGAGGACATTGCCGCAAAATACCCGCGGATGCTCATGGAAAACTGCTCCGGCGGCGGAGGGCGCAACGACTTGGCCATGCTCAGGCGCTTTCACTTTACCCAGATGACCGATAACTGGCACTGTGCCCAGCAATTGCGCATATTGAGCGGCTCCTCGCTGGCCATCCCGCCGGAGCGCTGCCTTGTGTATGTGGGCTACATGACCCCCTTTGAGGCGGACATCCGCTTCGCCGTGCGGTCGGGCATGTTCGGGCATATCACCCTGGCCGGCGTCGCCCCCGACCTTCACTCGGCGGACAGCGAAGCCATGGGGGAATGGCGGCGCTGCGTACAGCTTTACAAGGACGTCATCCGGCCGATTTTCCTGTCGGGATGCGAAATGTACCACCACACGCCCTTGCAGGACTACGCTAAAAACGGCGACTGGGTGGTGCTGGAAATCTGCAACCCTACACACACGCAAAACGTTGTGGGCCTGTTCCGGCTGCAAGACAGCGCCTGCGGCGAATTCACCGTAAGATTAAGGGGGGGTGATGTGGAGAAAACCTACGAGGTGCTCTTTGACAACACGGGGAAGCGCGTCTCCCTCACCGGCTGGCAGCTTATGCAGGAGGGCGTCAAAGTCGATATCCCCGGCATCCTGATGAGCGAGCTGCTCATCCTCCGTGAAGCGTAAACCCATCATTGAAGGAGGTCATTGGTATGAAGCTAGGTGTATTTGCCGTACTGCTTTCGGACAAGAGCTTTGACGAGGCCTGCGCTTTCCTCAGGCAGCAGGGCGTACAGGCCGTGGAGATCGGCACGGGGGGCTATCCCGGCAACGCCCATTGCAAGCCCGCCGATTTGCTGGCCGATCCCGCAAAAATCACACAGTTGAAGGAAACCGTAAAAAGGCACGGGCTGGAAATCTCCTGCCTTTCCTGCCACGGCAACCCCGTGCATCCCCAAAAAGACGTCGCGGAGGCCTTTCACAAGGATTTTGCCGATACCGTGCTGCTGGCCGAAAAGCTGGGTGTCAACCGCATCGTCACCTTCTCCGGCTGCCCGGGGGACTGCCCGGAGAGCAGGCATCCCAACTGGGTCACCTGCCCCTGGCCGCCGGATTATCTGGAGGTGCTTGATTACCAGTGGAACGAGGTGCTCATCCCCTACTGGAAAAAAACCGCCGCCTTCTGCAAGGAGCACGGGGTAGACAAGGTCGCGCTGGAGATGCATCCGGGCTTTTGCGTATACAACCCCGAAACATTGCTGAAGCTGCGGGAGGCCGTGGGGCCGGTCATCGGCGCGAACCTTGACCCCAGCCACCTGTTCTGGCAGGGCATGGACATTGTGGCCGTCATCCGCCGGCTGGGCGAGGCCATTTACTACTTCCACGCCAAGGACTCCCTGGTGGATGAAATCAACTGCGCCAACAACGGCGTTCTGGACACCAAGCATTACGCCGACGAGGTGCACAGGAGCTGGCTGTTCCGCACGGTGGGTTACGGCCACGGCCCCAAGCTGTGGAAGGATATTTTCTCGAACCTGCGCATGGCCGGCTATGACGACGTGGTCAGCATTGAGCATGAGGACAGCCTGATGTCCGTGAACGAGGGCCTGAAAAAGGCCATCGCGTTCCTGAAGGAGACCATGCCCTTTGAAAAGACCGGCGGCATGTGGTGGGCATAAGGAAAAGGAGGCCGTATCTATGAAAAAGGTCATCAACGTTGGGCTTGTGGGCTACAAATTCATGGGCAAGGCCCACAGCAACGCCTTGCAGCGCATCGGCATGTTTTTCAGCCCCGACGCGGACATCCGCATGAAGGCCATCTGCGGGCGCGACGAAGGCTGGGTGAAGGAAGCCGCCGGGAAATACGGCTGGGAGGGCTATGAAACCGACTGGCGCAAGCTTGTTAAGCGGGAGGACATAGACGTCATCGACATCACCGCGCCCAGCAACGCCCACAAGGAGATCGCCATCGCGGCGGCCCAGGCCGGCAAGCATGTTTTTTGCGAAAAGCCGCTGGCGCTGACCCTTGCGGACGCGCGGGAAATCAACGCCGCCGCGAAAAAAGCCGGGATCAAAAACCAGATCGGCTTCAACTACCGTTTTTGCCCGGCGCTTAAGCTGGCGAAGCAGATGATAGACGAAGGAAAGCTGGGGCGCATTTTTCATTTCCGCGGGATGTATCTGCAGGATTTCATCATCGATCCTGATTTTCCGAAGATCTGGCGGCTGGACAAGGCTGTTGCCGGCTCCGGCTCCCTGGGCGACCTGGGCGCCCATGTGATCGACCTGGCCCGCTATCTGGTAGGCGACGTCGCCCGGGTTGCGGGCATGAGCAAAACCTTTATCAAGGAGCGGCCGCTGGTGGAGCGCATGACCGGCCTGTCGGGCAAAGCCTCGGACAACGCGCCCAGGGGCGTGGTGGATGTGGATGACGCCACCATGTTCATGGGGGAATTCGAAAACGGCGCGCTGATGACGCTGGAGGCCACCCGCTTCGCCCAGGGGCACAAAAACGCCCTGTCCTTTGAAATCAACGGGGAAAAGGGCTCCATCAAATTCGAGCTTGAGCGCATCAACGAGCTGGTCTACTTCAGTGCCGGGGATGAGGCCGGCCTGCAGGGCTGGCGCACTATACAGGTTTCCGAGGGCATTCATCCCTATTGGAGCCATTGGTGGCCCGCCGGGCATGTGATCGGCTATGAGCACACCTTTGTGCATGAGCTGTATGAATTTATGCAGTGCATCGCCAATGACCGGCCCGCGACGCCCGATTTCACGGACGGTGAAAAATGCTCGCAAATCATTGAGGCGGTGGAACAGTCGATTGAACGGCGCGGCTGGGTGGAAGTCGGTTCCCTGTAATCCGGCTTGGAGGGCCTGCGGGCTCTCCAAACCTACCGAAGCTCGTACATTCGTCATTTATGCGCCGTACTGCCCTGAAAACAAGCGGGTAGCATAAAGCACGCAAGGGCGGGCGAACACAGTTCGCCCCTACGGCGTGTAGAGAGGGTTGGCGTTCCTTCAAGCTCGCAGGCGCCCCGGCAGAGATAGCAATAAGCATTCTGCGGTGTAGGGGCGATTATCAACCGCCCGCCCCGGCGGGAACAGGGCCACTGGATGGAAGGACACGTACCGCCATTGTTGTCTGGCTGCAACATGGTACAACCGGCAAACAATGGCCTAAACTTGGCGGGCGATTGATAATCGCCCCTACGGCGTAAAGAGTTGGTTGGCTTTTCTTCCGGCTCGCCTATGCTCCGGTAAGGAGTCAACAAACTCCAATCAGATGTAGGGGCGAACTGTGTTCGCCCGCCAAGCGGTGGCAAGAAAGATGCGTGGGACCACATTATTCCACGTTGCACCTGCGTTCATCTCTTGGGATGATGCCGGCATCATAGGTATCTATTCCAAAATGTAAATGCATCGATGAATGCCGGCGTATAGAACGAACATAAACTCCGCACGTTGTCATCCCTCGCTGCGCGAAGGATCTTGGATTTTCACGCTGCGCAAAGATCCTTCGCGCAGCGAGGGATGACAGCCTACGGGGCAGGACCCGCCTTCAAAGCACATCTTCATCGGTGCGTTCCTGTTTTCATTGCGCATTAGCCCTGCCTGTGATTCGGCCCCGCTTCCGGAGGCAGGATCGCCAGCAGTCTTAATAG
>JAEWWY010000585.1 GCA_023458835.1 Bacillota bacterium | reverse complement strand
CGTATGGAGCGGGCGCTGATAACGCTGGGCAAACGGGAATTGAACCAATTGATGGAGGAGGATCACGGAGCGGAATTGAGCTGTCATTTTTGCCGCAACAGATATGCTTTTTCGGCCGATGAGCTTCGGGAGCTTGTAAAACAGGCTTCCCGGCCATGATTTTCTTCTTGTGATATAATTAGGAAGGGGTAATATACGCCCCGCCGGAGATTTTCTATGAAAGAAGCAAGTATTTCCCGCCGCCGCGGAGATGTGGTGCCCTTTGCCCGCTCCACCGCTTACTGGCACAGGCGGGCTATGGATAACCGCCGGAGTTTACGGTTTCCCGAAGCGGTGGAGCTTTTGCGGAGCGCAGCACGCCAGGAGCCGGACAATGTGGAGATTCAAATGGATCTGGCGGAGACGCTCAGCGAAATGGAGTGCTTCGAGCAGTCCAGCCGCCTTCTGTATGGGCTGTTAAGCCGCGATCCCAACCTGGCGGAATGTTATTACGGACTGGCCTGCAACGATTACGGCCTGCAAAAAAACGAGGAGGCGCTGGACGCGCTGATCCATTATCTGCGCCTGGCTCCGGAGGGCCCCTATGCCGAGGAAGCCAGGGACATGCTGGAAATGCTCTCCGGGGTGGACTTTGGCCCGGGCAACAGCCGGGGGGAATTGCTTATCCGCCGGGGGATGAAAGCCTTTGCCGATGACAAGCCGCATATGGCTACGGAGCATTTGAAAAGGGCGCTGCGCGTTTCCAGGGATATGACAAGGGTCCGCACCATGCTTTCCCTTTCCCTTTTGTCGGAAGGGAAGCCCAGGGAGGCGCTGCGCCATGCCGTGGCGGCCTGCATGAGGGACAAACAGAGCGTACAGGCCCGCTGCTCCCTGTGCTGCGCGCTGTGGATGCTGAAAAAACCCCGGGCTGCGGCCGGGCTCTTGCAGGAAGCCGCCAAATGGTGCGATTCCCCTTACGAGGAATTGCTGTTTTGCCATACGGCCAGCCAGCTCAACCAGCGGGAGCTGCTCTTGAAGTTTTTGCAGGCCCGCAGCCAGTGGACGCCCTTCCGCACGGGCACGCTCCACAGCCTGGCCGTGGCGTATTACAACCTGGGCCATTATCAAAAAGCGAAGGCACTGTGGTTACGGGTCATGCAGATCGATCCGGACAACCTGCTGGCGGAATATGGCCACAGCCTCTGCCTGAAGGCGCTGAACGGCGAGGATACGGGCGGGCAGACATTGGGCTATCATCCCATTCTTCCCAGGGAGGAAAACCAGCGCCGCCTGCAACTGATCGCCGCGGCGCTATCCGGCGGGGAGGAATTGCTGAAGGAGCGCTGGCGCAAGGATGACTCCCTAAAAAAAATGGTGCGCTGGGGGTTCACACTGCCGGATGACCGGCTGCAAAGCGCCTTGCTGGGCGTGCTGGCTGCCGTGGGTACAGAGGCTTCCGGCCTGGTCAAGGAGCTTCTCACCGATGACGCCATGCCGGAGGAGTTGAAGCGGCGTGCCGTGCTGCTGCTCAATCGCATGGGTGAACCCATGCCGTATGTGCTCACGTACCGGCGGCGGATCACCCAGGTGCAGTGCATCCCCAAGGAGTTCAGGGGTATGCCGCAATGGCGGTCCTTTCTGAAATTATTCCTGCAGGAAGCGGGCCGCTGGGGAAAAAGCCGGGATGCCGTCTTCTTTGCGGCGGAGCTTTACCAGGCTTTGCCAAGATTCATGCGGGAGGAAGCGGCGGGGGAAAACAGCCTGCAATGGGTGAAGGCGTTTGAAATCCTGTTCCTGTACCGGGAAGGCTTTGTGAAGGAGCTTGAAGCGGTAGCGCGGGAATTGCCCATTTCCATTCGCAGGATCCAAAGGGTCATCCGCAGGATTCAAAGAGTCAATCCAAAAGCCTTGTATCCGGGGGAGGGAGAAAATACATGAAATGCATCGACTTTGACAGGCATTTCGCGGAATATACATCTCAGTGGGTGAAAGATCACAGCCGCGATTACAAAACCCTGGAGGCCATGGAGGGGGATATGCCCGGGGTCTATCTGCGGTTTCTGAACACCCCCGCATCCTGGTTAAGCGGCGCGACACCCGGAGCTTTTTTTGAACAGTACGACGACCCGGCGGAGCTGGTGGGCTGGATGAAGGAATACTTCCTGAAGCGTGTGCCCGTGCCGGACCCGCTCCAGGAAAGGATATTGAACCTTGGCAAAAGCTGCGAGCCCGGCCTGATGGCGCTTTTGGAGGATGCCTCCATGCCCCTGGAGGCCAGGATGACCGCGGTGGGCCTCCTTAGGGAAATGGGGAGCGGGGCTCCCAAGGCCCTGTACATTGCCTGGCAGAAAAACCGCCGCCAGAGGGATGAATTGTGCGACAACGCCCTGGAAAGCCTGGCAGCCATGGGCCACGATGCCGTGCCGGATATGCTGGCCGCCATCGATGGCTGCAACCGGGCGGGGCAGGAGGCGCTTCTGGATGTGCTGACCGTTTATCCCGGCAACGAATCCGTATTCCTGCTGGCCCTGAAGTTTTTTGAGGAGGAAAAAAAGCGCAGGGCGCTGTTTGCGGGATACCTCGGCCGGCTGGCGGACGAGCGGGCGCTGCCGGCGCTTTTACAAGCAGCCGGGGAGCAAAACCTGCCGTACCTGGACTTCATTGAGATACGCAATGCCATCGAACGGCTGGGCGGCGACGCGCCGGAACGGGAATTCCATGACGATCCCGGATATGAGGCCATGCTCAAAATGCAGTAGGGGTGAACTGCGTTCGCCCGCGGAGCAGGCCATTTCACCATTGGCTGGCCGAATGGAAGGAGGTGTGGGATGATCACCTTACAGGACATCAAACAGAATGAAAACATCAAGGCGCTGATCAAGGCGGGCAACCGGTACCTGGAAGCGCTGGGATATACGGACCACGGCCCGCGGCATGTGAGCTACGTCAGCCGTACCGCTTCCGCGGTATTGAAAGCGCTTGGCTATTCTCCCAGGGAGGCCGAGCTGGCCGCCATTGCCGGCTGGGTCCACGATGTGGGCAATTCCATCAACCGCCAGGATCATGGCACCAACGGCGCCATTTTGCTGTTTCCGCTTTTGCGGGAGGCGGGCCTGGAAATCTGCGACGTGATGGAGGTCATCACTGCCGTGGGCAACCACGAGGAGCAAAGCGGCACCATCTCCAGCGCGGTGAGCGCCGCGCTTGTGATCGGCGACAAAAGCGATGCCCACAGAACCCGGGTCCGGGGCGGCAAGCCTGACCCCGACGATGTGCATGACCGGGTGAACTTTTCGATTCTGGAGAACAATGTCACCGTGGACAGGAAAAACAGGATCATCCGCCATGAGCTGACCATGGACGACACATCATCGGTACTGGAATATTTGCAGATTTATCTGGCCCGGATCATCATGTGCGAACAGGCAGCCGCCTATTTAAATTGTTCCTTTGACTTGGTCATCAACGGGCGCCCGGTGAACAACCGGCCAAGGACCGTTCTGGAATAACCGCAGAAAGGGGGCGGGACGTTGCTTTGTGAAAAATGCGGAGCCTACATGCCGGATGATGCCATCACCTGTGAAGGCTGCGGCACGCTGATGAAAAGAAAACCCCAGCCGGAGCCGGGAATACGGGGGATCCGTCAGGGCCGGGCCGCAAGCGGCGTTCAGCCGCTGCCGGGCAACAGCCGGACGGAACCCAAAGACGAGTCCGCCCGCCGGGATGCCAAGCTGGATGTACCCAAGATGTACAGAGATGACCGGCACCCTGAACGCCGCCGTGGTGTGGCGCGCTTTACGGAGGATGCCGGACGGCCCCAAAGCAGGCGTGGCATCCCCAGGGTATCGGAATCCCAGGTGCGAAAGCTGCGCATCCGGCAGGAAAAGATGCATCCGGTCAAAAAATACATGGTCAATTGGATGCATGTGCTTGCCTTGGCGATCGTCCTGTTTCTACTGGGAATCATAGGCGGCATCTTCTACCTTACCCGCACGCCCAACGGGCAAATGGTATTGGCGCGCATGGGCCAGGACACTTCTGCCCAGGCCTACTGGCAGGTAGGCGCTGAATACATGAACCGGGGCCTTGTCAATGACGCCATTGGCGCCTTTGAAACGGCGAACGCAAAGAATCCGGACAACGTGGACGGGCTTCTTTCCCTGGGGTCCGCCCTGGAAGCCGCCGGGAGAGTGGAAGATGCCCAGGCTATCTATGTGCGGCTCTTGGAAGAAGTCAGCCCCGAGCGTCCCGAGGCCTACCGCAATCAGATCCGCCTGCTGATTTCCGCCGGCCGTACCCCCGAGGCGGCGGAACTGATGAAGCTGGCGTATGAAAAAACAGGCCTTTTATCCTTCCGCCAGCAGCGGGATGAAACGCTGCCCAAAATGCCGGAAACAGACCTTTCCGCAGGCCGTTACAACGTGGAGCAGCAGGTGAATCTCACTTCGCCCCAGGCTTATGATATTTTGTACCTGATCGGCGATGGCGAGATCCCCAAGGATGCCAAGCTCTATGAGGGGCCGATCCAGCTCAAGGAGGGTACGCACAGGCTGCGGGCCGTATGCGTCAGCGGAGACCTGCTCAGCGACCCGCTGGACGTGACCTACAGCGTGGTGATGCCCTCCCCCGACGCGCCTAAGGCCGGTCTGCCTCCCGACACGTATGAGCGCCAGCAGCGCGTATGGCTGCGCTATTCGGGCAAAGGCAAGGACATCACCATTTATTATACGCTGGATGGCAAAACCCCTGATTTGAATTCCCCCCGCTACACAGGCGACCCCATTCTTTTGCCCGGCGGAAAAGTCACTTTGAAAGCCATCGCGGTGAATGAGTTTGGCAAAACCTCCAACGTTATGGAGGTGGGATATAAGATCAACAACGTGAAGTACCGCATGATGTATAACGAGGAGGATGTGTTCCAGGGCTTCAGGCTGCTTGCGACAACGCGGGAGGCGTTTATCCAGCAAAGCGGGGAGCCGGAATCCCAGGAGGCCGTAACCATCCCCAACATTGCGGGGGAATGCCACAAACTGATATACGGCTGGGGTTATTGCGTTGTGGCACCCATTGATGAAAAGTGGCTGGTGGTGGAGGTGTATCAAAAGCAGGACAAGTTTTCCGCGCCCCGCGGGACAAAAATCGGGATGACTGAAACGGATGTTGCCGCTTCATTCCGTGATATGCTTCAGCCCAACAGCCAGGACGGCAGCAGGAGCCTGTATTTTGATGGGAACAGCACGGGCATCATCAAGCTTACGCCGGAAGGGCAAAAGAGCATTGAATATGCCTGCTACACCGTAGAAAACAACCGCATGGTTTTGCAGTATGATTTGACGGATGGTGTCGTGACTGCTATTTCCCATCGGTTTGCGCCGTAATCAGACAGCCCGCTTCGGAAGAAGTTCCAGAAGCGGGCTTTTTCTTTTTTCATATCTGCCGGATGCGCTTGGCATAAGGCCGCATAAATCACGCGAATATGCGTCGATTTGTGTAAGATTGTCATTTATGTTGTCATAAACCATTTTTTTTTATCAGATGCTACTAACGGAATCATATTTATGCTATAATGCACGCATATGATGAAAAAAATCACAAATACTCCAGAATTCCCACATCAACCACGATTAATGGCAAACTAATGCAAAGAACATTACAAATGATCGGGAAGGTGGTAGACAAATGGAAGGAATCCGAGTATTGCTGGTGGACGATAATGCGGAACTGCGCAGGCTGGTGGCTGATTTTCTTGCAAAACAGGAAGGAATCACCGTGGTCGGACAGGCCTCCAACGGCGCGGAAGCGCTGCAGATCCTGTCAGAACAGTCGGTGGATATCCTGCTGATGGATATCATCATGCCCCAGATGGATGGATACGCCCTCCTGGAGGAATTGCGCAGGCGGTCCTTTGACCCGATACCGCAGGTGATCGTGCTTACGGCTCTGGGCCGTGATGATTTTATCATGCGGGCGGTGGAGCTGGGCGCCAGATACTATATGGTCAAACCTTTCGAGGTGCAGGTGCTGGCCGCCCGCATCCGGGAGATCGCGGGCCAGCCCGTCCGCAGCCTGGAGCCGACACGGGCCGCGACGGCCGGCCATGGACAGTCGTTGGATGAGCGCTTGTCCAGCCTGTTCCTGACCATCGGCATCCCTGCCCACATCAAGGGATACCAATTCCTGCGTGAAGCGGTGAAGATGGTGATCGACAATCCTGATGTCATCAACAGAATTACCAAGGAGCTGTATCCCGGCATTGGGCGCAGGTTCAATACCACCGCCAGCAAGGTGGAGCGGGCCATCCGCCATGCCATCGAGGTGGCCTGGAGCCGGGGGCGCATCGAGACGCTAAACCGTGCTTTCGGCTGCAAGGTGGCCTCCAAAGAAGACAAACCCACCAACGGCGAGTTTGTGGCCATGATTGCCGATAAACTGTCGATGGAAAGGACGGCATAAGGAAAGCTTGCTAGCGTGTCAACAAAGTGGCAAAGCCACTTTGTTGAGCCTTTTCCCTCGCCGCTACTTGAAAAACCTTCGGTTTTTACGGCCGTTTGCTCGGGCAAGGTAGGAATTTCTCCGAAATTCCTGCGAAAATCACCGCACATGTCGCTGAGTTTCGATCTGCAATCAGAGGGCTTCGGCCCTCCGCTCCCTCCCAGGAGTTTGTGGATGGTCTGAACGAGGGGGAACTGCGGTTCCCCCTCGTTGTGCCCCCGGAGATTGTTGAATACGGATGATTGTGAATTATCCGCCTGCTGCATTTCGGATACCAGGCTTATGCGGGCGAACTGCGTTTGCACGCCAAGATGCGGCAAAAACCATGTTTGGAATCATGGAATTCCACTCGCGCCCGTTTTCATTCCCCGGGGTGACACGCCATCGTGCCGCCCGGCTTTGAGGAAGGCCGTTTACAGTAACTCCGCGTTTTGTTCTATATTTTTATTCCCGCGCATATGCATCACCAGATTGATGCAATCTGGGAGGGACAATAACATGGAATTACGGATATTACGTGAAAACGTGGAGCTGGAAAGGCTGGTGGGCAGCGGGAAAGGGCAGGCGTCGGTAGAGGGGGAGATCACCCTGCCCGGCGGCCTCCGGGAGGAAGCCCATGTGCTGCAGACCGGCGCCATGATGGTCATCACCGGGGCGGAGGCTTTGTCCGACCGGGTTGCCATTGAGGGAAAGGTTGTCTTTCATGTGCTGTACACCCAGGGTGATCCCACAAAAATCGCCGCACTGGAGGCCTCCACGGAATTCAGCCATGCCGTTGAGGTGAAGGACGCGGCGCCCAGGATGATCGCCCAGGCAGGCGGCCAGGTGGAGCATGCGGAGGCGTCGGCTTATAATGGGCGCCTGTCGCTTAGAAGCATCCTGGCGCTGGAGGCCCGGGCGCTGTCGGCTACGCCGGCGGCGGTGGTCACCGGCATGCAGGATGTGCCGGGCCTGGAAGGCCTCAGCCAGACGCTGACGCTGCAGCGGACAGTGGGCGAGGGCTCGGCGGAAACGCTGCTGAGGGATGAGTTTGACCTGCCCAACGCGCTGGATATCCGGGAAACGCTGTACGGCACCGCCCAGGCCATGGTGCAGGAGGTGTCCGGAGGCGAGGGAAAGGCCAATGTAACCGGTACGGTGCAATTGGAGGTCTACCATGCGTCCAACCTGCCCGCAAGGCCCCTGGTGCTGACCCGCCATACGCTGCCTTTTGAGCAGGCGGTGGACCTGGGAGGGCAGCGGGGCGATCTTTTAACAGGGGAGGTAGTGGTGAAGGACGTGGCGGTACTGTCCCAGGATGGCGGGGATACAGGCCGCATCCTGCGGGCGGAGGTACTGCTGGGCGTATCGGCCTCCGTAGATAAAAAAGAGACGGCCACCGTGTGGAAAGACGCTTACACCACAACGGGCGAAGCCCTGGCACTGACGGTGAAGCCCCTTTCCTACCGGGTGGGCAACGCAAGGTATCAAACGGCGGAGAGCGGCAAAGTCATGATCATGCTTCCGGAGGGCAGCCCGCCTGCCCGAACGATGCTGGCGGGATTTGCAAGGCCTATCCTTACGGGCTGGGAGCAGATCGGCGGGCGCCTGAATGCCGAAGGGCTGCTGGAAGTGACGCTTTTATACATGACGGATGACTCGGATGTGCCTGTGACCGTTAACCAGGAGGAGCCTTTCCGGGTGGCCTTTGCCTGTGAGGCGGAGCCGGCGGATTGGCTGACGCTGGAGGCGGGGAATATTGATGTGGCGACCATCACCAGCGACCGGGTGGAGATGAAATACATCCTGCGCCTGACGGTGGATGGCGCACGCCGGGCGGATGCAAAGATCATATCCGACGTAAAGGGCCAGGAGGCGGCGATTCCTACAGGCGGCATCAGCCTGTACTTTGCTCAGCCGGGGGATACGCTGTGGGATATTGCCAAGCGCTACCGTGTGCCCAGGCAGCAATTGATCGGGCTGAATCCTTCCCTTACAGACAGCGAGGTCCCGCAGGGAACCGGCGTGGTGGTATGGCGGCGGGATACGGCGAACTAAAGAGAGTAAAAGAACCGGCCTTTGGCATCGGTGCCGAAGGCCGGTTTTTTATGTGGTTGAGGATACCGGCGGGAAAAACGGTGAAGAATATATCCCATCTGTGGGAAGGAGCGATCGGGGTGAAAAGTGCAGTTACCAACCGGCAGATTTTCTTTTTGCTGTACCTTACGCTGACCACCTATACCATCATCAATATTCCCAAGGTGCTGGCCCAGCAGGCGGGGAGAGCCGCCTGGGTGCCCATCCTGCTTGTGGCGGCTGTCTTTTCCCTGTTTGTTATTATCATCGTTCATCTTGGCAATATGTTTCCGGGCAAAATGCTTTTCGAATACAGTCAGGAGATTGTGGGTAAATTTCTCGCGTATGTGCTATCGTTCTACATGGTTGTGTATTTTTCCATGGTCGCCATATTCTTCAACATTCAGCTTGCCAACGTATTGAAGGCCGAATTTTTCCCCAAAACACCCTTCTGGGCGATGCTTATTGCCGGCGTGGCGGTATTCGGCTGCATTGCCTACAAGGGTGTCAACAGCGTTGCCCGGTTTTTTGAGATCATCGGCCCGATTTATTTGTTCACCGCAATCGCCACCCATGTGATCATGCTGACCCAGGGCAACCTAAACAGCATTCAGCCTTTGTTTCAGGCTTCGCAGATGCCCCGCTACCTTACCGCCACCAAGGACGTTATTTTGTCCTTTCTGGGGATCGAAATATTGATGATCATCCCCTTTACAAGGGATAATGGCAAAAAAGCGACCAGAGTCGCTTTTTTTTCGCTGCTGTTCATCGGTTTCTTTTATGTGCTTGTTGTGGAAACAAGCATTATGATGCTGGGCTATAAAGACATTCAAAATTACAACTACGCGCTGATTGAAGCCATAAAGCTGGTGGACAACCCTGTCTTGGAGAGGTTCGACATACTGTATCTCACCGTGGGATTTTCCGGGCTGATTGCGGGTGTCTGTGCCGTTTACCTCGCTTTGGCGGAATACGCCTGCAAGATATTCTCAAAAGTGGACCGCAAAATCATTGTGCTCCTGGCCGGTGTGCTGATCGTTGCGCTGAGCCTTGTCGCACAGGCGGCAAAGGACTCGGCGCTGTTCTTTGAAGGGGTGATTCCTGTTACCGGCCTGGTTTCCGCGTTCCTGATACCCTCCCTACTCCTTGTGATTGCGAAGGTGAGGCGCCTTGGACAAAAAGCGCAGTAAACAGATGATCATGCTTATGGCCCTATCCTTGCTGGTCACAGGCTGCTGGGATTCCACCAGGCTGAACGAACTGGACCTTTCGACCATGGTGATACTGGATAAGCGGGGGGACGAATTTTCCTTTACTGTCGAGATCCCCAAAATAGTGCCCAGTTCAGCGGAAGGGTCGACATCCAGCACCAAGAATTCCTACGTGAGGGGAGTTGGCACCAATTTTCCGGAAGCGCGGGATGAATTGGAGACACACTTTGAAAGGCCGCTGTATTTGGGCACGGTCCGCACGCTGGTCGTCACCCAGAACGCTGCGGAAAATGATCTGGCCGAATACCTGTTCCGCCTGAGGGAGGATTCCTCCTACCGCCAGAAGGTTGTTTTGACTACAACAAGAGAGGACCCGGCAGTTTTGGTGGAATTTGAAAATGAAACCGATTCGCCCGGCGGGTATTCGGTGGACAATATGCTGATGGCGGCGCAGGAGAACGGGCGTACCTATGGAAAGACAACCTCCCACTATGTGGGGGATATTCTCAATGAGCGCGGCTTTGTGGTCCACTGTATAGGTCTGAAGGAAAAGCAGCTTGCGCTGATGGGTTATTCCGTATTCCGCGATGCCAAATGCATCGGCTTTATCCCCGCCGAGGAAGCAAAAGGGCTTATCTTTTTGCTGGCGGACAAGCCTGTGTGGACCTACCGTGTGCCTTTTTCTGAACACTACGCAACGGTGGAGGTGAGGGTCGCCCAAAAGAAGATTGTGCCGGGCTACCATGAGGGCGCCGTCCGCTTCACCGTGCGGTTTGAATTTGAGGCAATCGTGCAATACGCAAGCGAGGCGCTCCTATTCCCGCTGAATGAACAGGCGCTGCAGGAAATATCCCAAAGCCTTCAGCAGGCGCTGCAGGAGGAGATCCGCTCAGCCATCGAGAGGTCGCAGAAGGAATTTCAAAGCGATTACCTGATGTTTGGCGAAGCATTCCGTATGGCGTATCCCGATGTCTACGACAGGATAAATTGGATCGGGGAATATCCCGATGCGCAGATTGATGTGCAAACCAAGATAGATTTGTCTATCACACCCAAAATGGACCTGGATCCCAAGTAAGGCAAGAAAGGATTGAAATATCCGCATGCGTGCATCACGAATCGATTCTGTTATGAAAGGGCTGGAGGCGGAAGGGTTTCCCCTTGCGCGCAGAACGATTCCCTTTGAGGGCGGGATGGTGCAGATCCTGTACATACGGCAACTGACCGACCGGGCGTTGCTTTCCGAACTGGTGATCAAACCCCTCGTGCTCCATTTTGAACGGCGCACGCCAGGCCTTCAAAGGGTCGATGCCCAGGAGGTGATGGAAAACATTTTGTATGCGGACGACTGCCACCTGGAATCCGGCGACAGTAAAATACGGGATACCCTCCTGGGCGGGATGACCGTCATCCTTTTGTCCTGGGATGAGGAGTTTATTATTGCCAATTTGAAAAAGGTGGAGCACAGGGCCATTTCAGAGCCGCAGATCCAGTATACATTGCGGGGGCCCCGCGATTCCTTTGTAGAAAGCATGAGCACGAACATTTCTTTGATCCGCTACCGTGTGAAGGATTCGCAGCTTCGCATCAAGTGTTTCAAGGTGGGAAAGCGCTCAAAAACAGATGTGGCTGTTTTTTATATTGAGGACATTGCCAATGCCACGGTCGTCCGTCTCGTTCAGGAAAGAATAGAAGCCATTGATATCGATGCCATCAGCGATTCGGGCGAATTGGAGGTTTACCTGCAAAGCTCCAGGTTTAGTTTTTTTCCGCAAATGGGCCTGGTGGAAAGGTCTGACACGGCCAGCCATATACTGAATGAGGGCAAGGTGCTGATACTGGTGGATGGCAGCGGCATCGCATTGTCCGCGCCCAAAACGTTCGCGGAATTTTTTTATTCCTGCGATGACCGGTACGACAACTTTTACTTTGGTTTTGCCATGCGGCTCATCCGGTACCTGTCTCTGTTCCTGGTTTTGACAGCATCCAGCTACTTTGTGGCCCTGACATCCTTCCACATGGATGCCCTGCCCAGCCAATACGCCCTTGACCTGGCGGAGATGGAGGCAAAGGTGCCATGGCCGCCTATTATAGGCGCACTGGTGCTGGAGTTCATTGTGGAGCTTCTGCGGGAAGCGCTCTTGCGCGTGCCCAAGCAAATCGGCTCCGCGGTCGGTATCGTCAGCGCCATCGTTATCGGGCAGGCCGCCATTGCCGCCGGCATCTTCAGCCCGCTGCTGCTGATCGTCGTATCCTCGTCCCTTCTGGCTTCCTTTGTCATGCCCGACTTTTCGCTGATCAATCCCTTCCGTATCCTGAAGATCGTGGCGCTGCTTTCAACGTCTCTGTTTGGTTTTTACGGCCTGATCCTCTTTCTGTGCCTGCTTGTGGTCCTCCTGGCCTCCATGGATAGCTTTGGCGTGCCCTATCTGGCCCCTTTCTCGCCCTTCAACTGGTATGATTTCCTGCGCAGCCTGATATTCAATATTTCCTTCTCGCCGCTCAGGCCCAAATATCTGCGGGATAAGGACAAAACCAGGAGCAAGAGATAGCATAAACAAGCGGCAGGGATATCCTCCCTGCCGCTTGGCTGAATCAGGTCACTCCGCCTTGAAGGCGTAGATGGTGGTGCTTTTGTATACTTCGCCGGGGCGCAGCACCGTGCTGGGGAAGTTTTCATGGTTGGGAGAATCAGGGTAATGCTGCGTTTCCAGGCACAGGGCGCATTGCTTGCCGTAGTATGTGCCGCTCCGGCCGGAAATGCCCTGCTGGTTGGCGGTGTAGAACTGTACGGCAGGCTGGTCGGTGCAGACCTCCATCACCCTGCCGGAAGAAGGGTCTTTCAAAACGGCGCATTTTTTCATTGCAAAAGGCTTGCCCAACACAAAGTTGTGATCATAGCCCAGGCCGTACCGGAGGTTCGTATCGTCTTTGCCGGCTGCAAGGCCTTCACCGATGACCCTTGGCGTGCGGAAGTCAAAGGCCGTTCCGTCCACCGGCAGAAGCTTGCCCGTGGGAATAAGCCCCTCATCCGTTTCGGTGATGTAATCGGCATAAAGAGTCAATTCATGGCCAAGCACTGTGCGGCCATCCGCCCCGGCCAGATTGAAGTAGGCATGGTTGGTCAGGTTCAGCACCGTGGCCTTATCGGTCACCGCCCGGTAGTGGATGGAAAGCTCGCCTGCGTCATTGAAGCCATAGGTCACATCCACCGTCAGGGTGCCCGGGTAATTCTCCTGGCCGTCCGGGCTGACCAGATGCAGGTGCAGCTTGTCTTCCCTATCCCCTTCCTCGGGGGTGGCGGACCATACCTGAACGCCAAAGCCCACCACGCCGCCATGCAGATGATTCTTGCCGTTGGTCAGCGCGAGCTGATACGTCTTGCCATCCAGGGTGAATTGCCCGCGGGCGATGCGGTTGCCGAACCTGCCGATCAGCGCGCCCAGGCTGCCGTTTTTGTCAAGGTAGGGCGGCAATTCATCAAAGCCCAAGGTCACCTCGCCCAATTTTCCGGCCTTGTCCGGAACCTGGATCGAGGTAATGATACCGCCGAAGGTGATAATGCTGACATTGGCACCATGGCGGTTGGTAAGGATATACTGCTCAACAGCTTGTCCGTCCGGGGTTATGCCAAAGGGCTTTTTTGCTATGCTCAAGGAAAATTCCTCCTTTTCTTTTTGGTCGCTGTTCTCTATTGTACAAAGAATTCCGGCTTTGTCAATCGGCGTCTGAATTGAATCGGGGCGGCGGTACAAAGGTCTGGCAGGCGGATGCCGCCCGCGTCTGTCCTGTATGAAAGAGCAGGCGGATATGGTATAATGGTCCCTGGAAAAAGCATACAGGTGCCGGCCGGACAGATTCCCGCGCATCCTGCATGAATGATACAACGAATGAAACTGGAGGGTTCAATAGTGAGCAATGCACGGCTGTCTCCCGAATTGCTGGAAAGGGTTAAAAAGGCGCAGAAGGATGAGGAGACCGGCGCCGCGATGTATGCCTTTATGGCAAAGCGCGAAAAGAAGGCGGAAAACAAACGCGTGCTTTTGCAAATGGCGCAGGAGGAGAAAAACCATGCAGCCGTGTGGAGGACTCTGACCGGGAAAGACTTGCGCCCGCCCATGGGCAAGCTCCTTTTTATGAAGGTATTGACAGTTTTGCTGGGCTTTACCTTTGTGGTGAAAACCATGCAAAGGGAAGAAGGGTTCGCCTCAGCGGATTATGAAGAGCTGCAAAAGGAATTGCCTCAGGCCGCGGCCATGCTCCGTGACGAGCGCCGCCATGAAGAAGAGCTGTACGGCATGCTGGATGAGGAACGATTGCATTATGTAGGCGCAATGGTTCTGGGCCTGAACGATGCGCTGGTGGAGCTGACCGGAGCGATCGCCGGTGTGACCTTTGCCCTTACGGATACCCGGCTGGTTGCCATGACCGGCATCATCACCGGTATCTCGGCGACCCTTTCCATGGCGGCATCAAATTATCTGGCCGAGCGTGCCCAGGGCAGCCATAACGCGCTGAAATCCAGCGCTTATACGGGCGCGGCATACCTGATTACCGTGGCGGTGCTCGTTCTGCCCTACTTGCTGTTCCCCCCGCATTTGTATATTGCCGCTTTTGCGGTGATGATCGCCGCGGTTTTGCTGATCATTCTTCTTTTCAATTACTATATCTCCGTGGCCAAGGAAGAGCCGTTTCTTCGCCGCTTCGGTGAAATGGCCCTTATCTCGCTCTCGGTCGCGGCTGTTTCCTTTGTCATCGGTTTTCTCGCCAAGCAGATATTGGGAATTGATGTCTGAAGGTATTTTAATGCAAGCTTTGTGATTCTCTATATGAAAGTATGGGGAAGGCTCCTGTTTCAAAGGGAGCCTTCCCCATCAATCTTTCTCTCTACGCCCGCTTCCAGAGTGTCCAATAGCCCTGGCCGTTGCGGCCCTGCTGCCAGCGGTAGCCGGAGAAGCCGGGCGGCGGAAGGGCGCCCCGCTCGCCGGGCACGGCATAGGCGATTTGCGTCACCTTGCCATCCCGGGCCAGCATGCCTACAGCATAATAGGGGATGGTGCTTCCGGAGGCCATGGGTACCTGCACGAACCGCCAGCCCGGTGCGTCAAAGGGGGCGAAGGGCGGATAGGTGGAAAAATAGTTTTCCAGCTCCTTGACGGCGGCAGGCCACTGCAGCCTGGGCAGGGCATTGACAGGCGGCCGGCCGGCCGGCGTGCCCGCGGCGGGAACATCGGGCGGGAAGACAGCCCTTTCAATGGCAGAGGTGAAAACGGCCTGATCAATGCTTCCTGCAAGCGGTTCATCTGCAGGGAGGGAGGCCACGGTCCGGACCGGGACAGGCTCGGGTGACGGCTTGGGAGATGAAACGGACCGTGGCAACGGGAAAGGGATGGGATCCTTGGGGGCGGCGTCTGGCAGGGCGTCAAGGTTGACAGGCAATGCCGGGAGACTGGGCGGCGGGGCCGGCAAAGGTGTGGGCACGGCGGCAGGGGCAGTGCCGGGCTGTGGCTGGGCAGCCGCCGATGCCGGAACGTCGTATGCCGCCTGGATCGGCGCGGCAGCCGGGCGAGGCGCCCCGGACGGTGCGGACGAAGATGCTGATGGAGCCGGAGCATCTTGTTCCAGGGATGCATCATCCCCTGTTTTTGTGGGAACGGACAAGTAACGGCATACCGTTTCCCCTATCAGGTAGGTGGAGAGGGAACTATTTTCCTCAAAAGCACCCATGAGCAGCAGCTTGGGATTGGGCCAATCCTTTGCAATGCAAATGGCGCTGTAGGAAGAAAGGGGCAGGCCGCCCGGCGTGGCGCCAATCTCCCGCTTCAGGGAGGACAGGCCCTTGTCGGAAATGGGCAAAGAGCCCAGGTCACATACCGCCGCGCCTCCGCCTTCCTCCCTGGCGGCCAGCAGCACCCGTATCCCTTCCTCAGACGGGGAAAAGCCATGGGCATTCACCGTCAACGCATATTTGCCCCGTATCTGCTCCAAACGGGCATAGCCGCCCCCGCCCTTCAGGCAGGGGCGCAAGAGGATGTACAGCCTTTGAAGTTTTGCGGCTTGCAACATGCCACCTCCCTTGGTGTCTGTAATCAAAGCCTATGCGCCCGGGGAGGGGAGTATGAGGCTGGGCATCAAAACCATGCCATATCCCGAAGGCTTTCAAGGGCAAATGTAAAAAGGAAGGATGACAACGATCCGGCGGACGGTTTTGCTTGCCCCCTGATTCCTTCCTGTAGTATGATAAACAGGTATAATACGCAAGCAAGGAGAAACCGCCTTATGCACATCCTGCTGGTAAATGACGACGGAATCGACAGCCCGGGCCTTCGCGCCCTTGCAACGGAGGCATCAAAAAGGGGGCATCAGGTCACGGTTTGCGCCCCTAACAGGCAGCAAAGCGCCGTTAGCCAGGCGCTGACGTTCTTCCGGCCCATCGCCGTAAAACCGGTCTCCATCCAGGGCGTCCGGGCTTTTGCCCTGGACGGGACGCCGGCGGACTGTGCGCGGCTGGGGATTTTGAACCTTTCCGAGGGGCCGGTGGATGTAACGATCTCCGGCATCAACGACGGGCTGAATTCCGGCACCGCCATCTACTGCAGCGGCACTGTAGGCGCGGCGCGGGAAGCGGCGCTGCTGGGCGTAAAATCCATGGCTGTTTCCCTGGACAGCCCGGCGAAGGAAGAAATGCTGATACACCTGGCCGCCCTGGCCATTAACATGGGGGAGAGGCTGATGGAATATCCCGCGCCGGCAGGGAGCGTGCTCAACCTGAACGCCCCTGCGCTGCCGCCGCGGGAGCTGCTGCCTGTTGTGATGGCGCCGGTGAATCACGGCATGTACGTAAACATTTACGAGCGCCGGGAAAGCCCGCGGGGGGATACATATTTTTGGGTGACGCCGGAATTTGAGCGCGAGCCGCCCCGGCCGGGCAGCGATGAGTACTTCCTGCAAAAGGGGCATGTGACTTGCACATTTTTGTTTCATCCGCCGGAACATTCCAGGAATTGCCTTGATTTTTTGCAGGATGCATGAAATCTTGCTTGCAAATTAAAGGAAATCCCAGTATAATCAAAGATGGTATGTCAACACGCCAGCCACTAAAACAGGTGCGGAGGATTCATTCCCATGCAGGATATGCAGGATATCATTCGTCGATTGAATCAGAGCGGCAAGCGCCTTTCCAAGGGCCACAGGCGGATTGCGGAATACATTGTGGCCCATTACGACAAAGCGGTATTCATGACTGCTTCCCGTTTGGGGGAGAATGTTGGTGTGAGTGAATCCACCGTGGTGCGCTTCGCCGCGGCGCTGGGATATGAAGGGTATCCGCAGCTTCAGCGCTCCCTGCAGGAATTGGTCCGCCACAGGCTCACGGCGGTGCAGCGGTTTGAAATGTCCTCGGAAATCGACCGCAGCGCGGTATTGCGCACGGTGTTGAAGGCGGATATGCAAAACATCCGGACCACCATTGAGGAGATCGACGCGGCCGCCTTTGAGGATGTGGTGCAGCGCATGCTGGGTGCCAACACCATCTATGTGATGGGCCTTCGTTCCGCCGCGCCCCTGGCCCAATTCCTGGGCTATTACCTCCACTATATTTTCGACAACGTTCACCTGGTATCCACCGGCTCCCCGGACGTGTTTGAAGAGATTGCAAGGGTGCGCAAGGAGGACCTGTTTATCGGCATCAGCTTCCCCAGGTATTCCACGCGCACGTTGGAAGGCATGCGCTTTGCCAAGTCCAGGGGGGCCCAGGTGGTGGGCATTACCGACGGGCCTATGTCGCCGCTGATGGAGGTGGCCCATGTATGCTTAAACGCCAGGACGGACATGGCCTCGTTTGTGGACTCCCTGGCCGCACCCCTGTCGGTGATCAACGCGCTGATCGTTTCCCTGGGCCTGCACCGCAGGGAAGAGTTAAGCGAGCATTTCAAGCAACTGGAGAGCATCTGGGATGCCAACAAGGTGTACCTGATGAAGGAAAATGAGTAGCATCGCAGTCGTGGGCGGCGGCGCCGCCGGTATGATGGCCGCTATCTTCGCAGCCAGGGAAGGCGCGCAGGTTACGCTGCTGGAGCGCAATGAAAAGCTGGGCAAAAAGATTTACATCACGGGCAAAGGCCGCTGCAACGTGACCAACCTGTGCGACCGGGAAGCGTTTTTAAGCCAGGTGCCCCATAACCCCAAATTTTTGTACAGCGCTCTGCACCTCCTTTCGCCGGAAAGCCTGATGGCGCTGCTGGAAAGCATGGGCTGCCCTCTTGTGGCGGAGCGGGGCAACCGGGTGTTTCCCAAGAGCAACAAGGCCAGCGACGTGACGCGGGCTTTGACCGGGGAAATGCAGCGCGCCGGCGTTTCGGCAAGGTATAACGTACGGGTGCAAAAGCTGCTTGTGGCGGATGGGCGCGTAAGCGGCCTTGTGCTGGAATCGGGGGAAGAGGTCAGGGCGGATGCGGTGATCATAGCTACCGGCGGACAAAGCTATCCCGCTACTGGCTCCACCGGGGACGGCTACCGCCTGGCGGCGGATATCGGCCATGCCGTTACCGACCTCAAGCCCTCCCTGGTGCCGCTCACCTGCGGCGAAAGCTGGCCGGCTCTTTTGCAGGGTCTTGCGCTGAAGAACGTGCGTCTGACAGCCAAGTGCCGCGGCAAAACGGTGTACAGCGAGCAGGGTGAAATGCTCTTTACGCATTTTGGCATATCGGGCCCCCTGGTGCTGGAGGCCAGCAGCCACATGGTGGATTTTCCGCCCGAGGCTTGGCAGATGACATTGGATCTGAAGCCCGCCTTGACACACGAGCAACTGGAAGCAAGGCTTTTGCGGGATTTTGAGGCCATGAGCCGCAAGCGCTTTGGCAGTGTTTTGCCGGCGCTTTTGCCGGGCAGGCTGGCGGAACTGTTCCCGAAGCTGGCAGGCATCCCCGGCGACAAGCGGGTGAACCAGATTTCCCGGCAGGAACGCTCCAAAGTGCAAGCCCTTTTGAAGGAGCTGCCGCTGCCCGTATCCGGTACCCGGCCCATTGCGGAAGCCATTGTGACAAGGGGCGGCGTCACCGCTATACAGGTATCTCCCGCCACCATGGAAAGCAGGCTCGTTCCCGGATTGTACTTTGCCGGGGAGGTGCTGGATGTGGATGCGCACACAGGCGGCTTCAACCTTCATATCGCTTTTTCCACCGGTGCGCTGGCCGGCCGCAGCGCGGCAAAAAATCTTATGGAAAACGGACCAAAGGTGTTATAGACAGATGCAGTATATTGTAATCGATCTGGAATGGAACCAGCCCATGTCCTACCAAAGCTCGGTGTTCAAGGCGGTAGGGGATCAGTTGATGTTTGAGATGATCCAAATCGGCGCCGTAAAGCTGGATCAGGAAATGCAGATTGTGGATACGCTGTCGCTGCCGATCCGGCCGGTTCATTATGTGAAGATCCATCCGCGGATCAAGCGCATGACCCGGTTGGACGATGAAACGCTGGAAGGGGCCTCCACCTTTCTGGAGGCCATGGAGCAATTTTCATCCTGGTGCGGCGAGGATTATCTGCTGCTCACCTGGGGCTGCGACGATGTATCGGTGCTCAAGCAGAACATGGATTTCCACCAGTGCTCCCTGCAGCTTCCGCCGCTGTGCGATATCCAGCGGCTGTTCAGCGACGTGTTCGAAATGGGCAAGGACCGGAAGGGCCTGAAGGCCGCCATGGATTTTTTGCAGATCGAGGCGCAGGAAGATAAAAATTTTCATAACGCGCTGCATGACGCCTATTATACCGCCCTCGTTTTCAGCCGCCTTCCCGATAAGGAAGCCGTGCTTCGCTATGCCCAGCAGCCCAGGAGGCTTTTGCATGTGGAGCGCAATCGAAGGCTCAGGTCTCCCGCCGGGGCCTATGGCACCATAAGCGCTGCGCTCTTATCCGAAGCGGCTCAGCAGCCCAAGTGCCCCATGTGCGGCCAGCGGTCGAATCTGGAGGCGCCTTATGTGCCCCAGTCGCCGGATAAATACGTGGCTATCGCCAACTGCAAAAGTCACGGTAGCCTGTTTTCCAGGCTTCGCTTCGCCCTGATGGAGGACGGGCAGGTGAGCATGGTCTCCATGGTATCCCTGGCCACAAAGCAGAACAAGGCGTATGTACACACCAAGCAATTGCAGGTGGCACAAAGGAAAATCAATATGGATCCTGATCTTTTGCTGCAGCGGGGAGCCCGCTCCAGCATGCCTTTTGAGGACTGAGCATAGCTTTACATCATGGCGGGGCAAGCTGAATCCGTTGCCGGCTTCTAAGCAGCAGAAAGGAACATCCAGTCATGAGGATTGCCTTGGATGGACGCGAGGGGACATTTCCTGTAAACGCCACGGCGGCGCAGGTGGTAGGGCGGCTTTGGCCTGAGAAAGCAAACCAAATACTGGGCTTGATGTGGGGCGGGGTAGTGCTGGAGCTGAACCAGCCCTTGAGCGACGGCATGACTTTGACCTGTGTGACCTTTCAGCATGAGGAGGGCCGCCGCATCTATGAGCGGTCGCTGCGGTTCGTGTTTCTTTTGGCCGCGAGGCGGCTTTTTCCCGGCACGCCTGTGCGCATTGCCAACAGCATAGGCTACGGGCTTTTTTTGAAGCTGCTGGGCAAGTCCATGACAGGCAAGCAGGTAGAGCGCCTGGAAAATGAAATGCGCCGCATTGTGCAAAGCGACCTGCCCTTTGAAAAGGAACTGTGGAACCGGGATAAGGCCATTGAATACTTCCGGCAGGAAGGACAGGAGGACAAGGTACAGCTTTTGTCCTATCGCCCCAATTATGATTTTCCGGTATACCAATGCGGCGGTATGTGGGAATATTTCTATGGGGCTATGCTTCCTTCCACGGGCTGGGTATCCGCCTTTTCGCTGCGGCAGCACCCTCCCGGCCTGGTGATTCAGATGCCCGGGCCGGATCATCCCGGCATTCCTGCGCCTTATGTGCAAAGGCCCAAGCACCTGCGTATATTTGCCCAATCCCAGCGCTGGTGCGAGATACTGGATGTCACCAACGTTTCGGATATCAACGATATGATCCGCGCCGGGCGGTTTCGGGAATTCATCCGCGTCAATGAGGCGCTGCATGATAAGTCCATCGCCGCCATCGCCGATGAGATTCGCAGGCGCAAGGCGCGTCTTGTGCTCATTTCCGGGCCTTCCTCCAGCGGAAAAACCACATTTTCCAACCGGTTGAAGATTCATTTGCAGGTATTGGGGCTGCGTCCCGCGTTATTATCTTTGGATGATTTCTATTTGAACCGGGCCGATATCCCCCCCGAGCCGGATGGGACCGTGGACCTGGAGTCCATACATACCATTGACATCCCCTTGTTTGAGGATTGCCTGAAACGGCTGCTATCCGGCGAAACAGCCCAGATGCCGCGCTTCAGCTTTCAAACGGGGCGCCGGGAAGAGGCGAGGGTACCCCTTCATGTGGAGGAGGACCAGCCCATTATGGTGGAGGGCATCCATGGCCTGAATCCGCTGCTGACCGGGCGCCTGCCAAAGGAAATGATCTTCAGGATCTACGTCAGTGCCCTTACCTGCGTTAACCTGGATGATCACAACCGCATCCGCACCACCGACGTGCGCCTGCTTCGCAGGATCGTACGGGACCATCAGTTCCGGGGCACCATTCCAGATGCTACCATGAGCATGTGGGAGAGCGTGCGCCGGGGGGAAGACAAGTGGATTTTTCCCTATCAGGAGGAAGCGGACGCAATGTTCAATACCACCCTCCATTACGAGCTTCCGGTGCTGAAGACCGTGGCCTACGACCTGCTGAAGGCCATCCCTCCTGAGAATCCCAACTACCTGCTGTCCAGGCGGCTACTCAAAACGCTTCACTATCTTCTGCCCATGCCGGCGGATGCGTCAAGCGAGATACCGCCACTTTCCATCCTGCGGGAATTCATCGGCGGCTGTACCTTCTATGACAGCCACCCATAGAAAGCACTTGACAAAAGGCGGGCAATATTGTTTAATACGTTGCATTCGTCTTTCTTTGCTGCATAAGCAGGCCGTGGCGCAAAAAGCATACGCCTAGCGGCCGGGGAGGTTACACTGTGGAGACGGTACGCATGATCCTGGGAATTATGACCTCATTTTTCGGGGCTGTTGTTACACTTTTGGCGTTTTATCAACTGTATTTGAGCATTTTCGGCTTTAAGCGCCGCGAGAAGGGGTATCAGGATCATCCACCCCAGATGCGCTTTTTGGTATTGGTGCCGGCTCATAATGAGGAGACGGTCATCCCTGATATTATCGATAACCTGATGCATATGGAATACCCCAAGGAACTGTACGATTTCTATATCATCGCCGATAATTGTACAGACCAGACGGAGAAGGTCGCCCGCCAGATGGGCGCCAATGTGATATCGCTAAAAAAAGCTTCCCCCAATGCACCCACGGGCAAACCCATTGCGCTCAATCAGGCGCTGAACATACTGGAGGGATACCAGGATGAATACGATCTGCTGATGATTTTTGACGCGGACAATCTGATTGACCCCAATATGTTCCTGGAGGTCAACAGCCAGTACATCAGTGAAAATAGACCGGAGTTCATACAGTGCTACCTTGGCTCCAAAAACAAAAAAGGATTGGTGGCCTGGTTCTATTACACCAGCTATACCATCACCAACCGTTTCTTTCAATTGTCCAAATACCGCCTTGGGCTGAACTGCACCATCGGCGGCACGGGCTTTGCGGTGGACACAAAATATCTGTACGGGCGCGGCGGCTGGACCACCATGTCCCTGACGGAGGATTTTGAAATCCAGGTAGAGGCGACCATTGACGGGAAGCGGATTTTATGGAACCATAATGTCCGCGTGTATGATGAAAAACCCACCAGCGCCTGGGCCAGCTACCGCCAACGTACCCGCTGGGCACAGGGCCATTGGTTTGTAACGCTTCGCAACACAAGAAAGGTATTCCAGGCGCTGAGGCAATCGCGCATATCGGGCAAAGAGGCCGTTTCAATTTTGACATACATGTACAGCCTCACCTGCAATGTGGTCGTCGTGTTTCAATTTCTCACTTCCTTTATCTTTTTTATCATGGACAGGATCGAGGAATACGGGTTGGAGGCCGGGACGGCGGTGGCGGCCATGGCTGAGGCCAACGCCCCCATGAAGGTCGTGGCAGAGGCCGCACAGGGCGGTTGGGCATCTACGCTGGTCTCCATTGTCATTCTCTTCTACAGCTTCTTTTTGCTGTTCTACCTGGCGGACTGGATGGATAACAAGGTGCCCATGCGTCTGCGCACGTTGCCCAAAATGGCCATCAGCTTCGTGCTGAACGTGGCGCTTGCCACCTGCTCCCAGATCGTGGGCCTGTTCCGTTACCGCCGCCAGAGCCAGTGGGTCAAAACCGAGCACAAGATCAAGCGGCTTGAAAAGAAGGAGCTCCACCTGCCTGTCCGGCAAAAGCTGCTGTCCGACGCGGACGTGGAGGACGGCGATGTGCCGGTTGTCAAAGCGGGAGTGAAATAGCCAAAAAAGGACGCTGGGGGCGTCCTTTTTTTGAATAACCCGGAACAAAATACCCCGGGTGGTGCATATCAGCTTTTCGCGGTTTTGCCGCGTTCTTTTTTATCTTTGTCCGCCAGCGCATGCTTGACATAGGCGGAGGGGCTCATGCCCACGATGTTTTTGAACTGCTTGGAGAAGTGGTAGGGATCCAGCATCCCCACCTCCGCCCCGGCTTGCTTGACGGAATAGTGGTTCTGTAAAAGGGCCTTGGCCCGTTCCATTTTGCAAAACAGCAGATAGCCCAGGGGCGGCATGCCAACCTCCGCCACAAACCGCTTGCGGAAGGTTTCCATGGGCATGCGGGAAATGGCCGCCATATCCGCCAGGGAAAAGTTGTCCCTGTACTGGTTGGCCCGAAGGGCATCCACCACCTTGGCGATCTCGTGGGACAGCATGGCGTCCATAGCCACCGGCTGGCCGGAATGGGAGGCCAGCATGCCCCACATGAGCTGCTGAAGCTGAAAGGAAGCGTCGCTGGTGCCCGAGTGCCGCACGATTACCTGCACGATCTGCCTTGTGAGGTACAGTTGGGAGGGTAGCGCGCCCTGCTTGATGGGCATGTGCAAAAGCACACCCAGCCTGGTCAGGAATGTGGGCGCCAGCGGCCCGTCCAGCGCCAGCCAGAGGATCCGCGCCTCCCCGGTGGCGGAAATCACCACATTGTCCGTATCCGGGGGAATGGCACAGCATTCTCCCTCCCCAAAGGTCAGCGAATGGCCTTCGTTCCAGGTGAGCTCCAGTTTGCCGCTGTCGGCGGCCACCCAGCGCCATTGGGACCGGGATGCTGCAGGATATTTGCCCGGCTGAAGCATGACGCTTCCGGCGGCATGGATCCATACGCCGCTTGAACGGGCCAGCGGATCGGGCTCATGAATGCCTTCCACCGCCAGCGTGATGGGCGGCAGCGCCTCCATATCCCCAAAAAAATAATCGGACATATCCCTCATCCTTCCAAACATGGCGGATTACTTACCATTTTTAACATTGTATCCATGTTTGGCTGCCTTGTCAAGGAGCCATAAGGGATGCACACTTTCCGCATAACGAAAATACATACGGAAAACAGGCTGCTTGTATCCGGTACCATCCTTTTTGCTCTTTATTTGCTGCGCGGTACATACAGGATGCCGGCCACGACCGCGGTGAAGGGTGCGACCGTCACCAGCCCAAAGGTGCCCACCAAGGTATTGAGGATCTGGGTGGCAATGAACTTATAGTTGATCAGGTCGGTCACCGGTGTACCCTGGCCAGCGAAATACATCAGCAAGGAAAGATAGCTTCCCGAATAGGCCAGCATCAGCGTGGTGGTCATGGTACCCGTTACGCTGCGGCCTACCCGAAAGCCGCTCCTGACCAGCTCTGCCCTGGTGATATCCGGATGGTGCAGAAGCACTTCGTGGACGGCTGCGGACATATCCATGGCCAGATCCATCAGCGCGCCGGAGCTGCCCAGAAAGACCATGCTGAAAAACAGGTCCTTGATGTCAAGCCGTAATCCCGCCTGGCTTAGCAGCGGTACCACATAGGGGATGTCTCCGCCGTCCAGCTTCAGTGCGTTGCCGAAGACCACCGCCAGAAGGCAGGTAAGCCCCGTACCCAAGAGGGAGCCCAGCAGCGCCACGGTAGCCATTTTGGTAAGCCCTCCCACCAGGTACATGATGACGGCCGACAATAGAAGCACTACCAGCAGGGCGGACAGGATGGGCGGCCAGCCCAGCAGCAGTAGCGGAATCAGTATTTTCCATATCACAAGGATGCTGGCTGCCAGCGATACGAAGGTGCCGAACCCGGAAACGCCGCCGAAAAGAATCAGGAACAGAAAAAACAGCAGGAACAAAAAGCCCTGCACATCCATGTGGTAATGGTCAATAAGGGTGGCGTAGGTGGCTTTGCCGCCTTCTGTATGAACGATGCACAGCGCCGTATCGCCGGGGGTAAACAGCTTGTCCCTGTCCAAGGAGGAGTTCAGATGGTTGACAGCCATCAGCATGGCGCCCTTTAGCGGGCCCGTCTGAACTTCAATTTCGGCTTCCTGGGTACCGGAATATACCAGGCCCAGCGGCGCCAACCGGCTGTTGTCCACCGACAGGATGCGTACCTTCTCCCGGGTGGCGTTGGCAGGCACCCTTTCGGGGAAGGGGGTAGGCACAAAGTATAACCCGATGCACAAGAGCCCCATTACGGTGCAGAAGATCCAGTTGCGCCGCCTGTCTTTTTTGGGCGGTAGAACCGGAAGATCATAGGAGGGGCCGTGTTTTTTTGAAAGTGACGACAGGATGCTCATGCTGCGCGTCCTTTCTGTGAAAAAATAATTTGGACAAGGGAAGAGGCCGGCCCCGGGAAACCGCTCCTGCAGGGCCGGCCCCTTCAACAGGGGGAGGGCTTCTTACTTTTTCAGGCCCATGGCTTCCATGGTCTTGAAGAAGATCTGGGTATTGTCATACTGGCCGCCGAAGAGGGAAGCGCCTGAGCCGGCGGCGTAGACGGGAATCTGCAAGCCGGTATGGGCATAGGAGGTGTAGGCGATACCGGCCTTGTTGTTGAAGATGTGGGTGACGGTAACGGACAGGGGTTCATAGCCGCCATAGGCCAGCGCTTCCGCATCGCCCAGCTTGCGGTCGCCCTTCTCGGTCATGCTCAGTTCGAAGGCGGCCTTCAGGGCGTTCAGATCCGCTTCGGTGAGGGTCAGGGGCTGTTCCGGGGTGGCGGTCAAGCCATAGTACGCTTCGATGGTCTTCAGGGCCTCTTCAAAGGCAACCTTGTTGGCCCGCATATCGGCGATGACAGCGTCAAATTCCTGGTAGGAGACCTTGGCGTTTTGCAAATAGTTGAAGTGGGTGTCATAGGCCGTGGCCGCGAAGCCGATGGTCATACCGCCGGTCTCGTGGTCGCCGGTGATGATGATGAGCGTCTCTTCAGGATGCTCAGCCGCGAAGTCGATGGCTGCCTGTACCGCTTCTGAGAAGGCGATGGTGTCATAGATGGAGGTGATGGCGTCGTTGGCATGGCAGGTCCAGTCGATCTTGCCGCCTTCGGTCATCAGGAAGAAGCCGTTCCCGCTATCCAGGACTGTGATGCCGGCCTTTACCATTTCGGCCAGGGATAGGGAGTCTTCCCCATTGGCGGTTTTATGCAGGCGGTCGATTTCATACTGCATGGCCTGGGCGCCGTCCACATCATCGACCATGGCCAGCACACGGCCGCTGTCCTTTGTAAGAGCGCGGATATCACCGGCCTTGCGGACCACGGTCCAGCCGTTTTCCGCTGCGACGTCCATCAGGTCCTTCTGGTCGCCGTCCTTGCCCTTGGGCTGGAGGAAGGAACCGCCGCCCAGGAAATCCAGCGTGGTGCCGGCAAGGCCCTGCACCGCGATGTCATAATACTGGCTGCGGCTTACTGCCTTGGCGTAGTAAGCGGCGGGGGTGGCGTGGTCCAGGGATACGCTGGTGATGACGCCAACCTTTTTGCCGGCTTCCTTGGCATATTCGGTGATAAGCTTAAAGGATTCGGTCTTGTCCACATTGTAGTTAAGGACGCCGGACAGCGTCTTTTCACCGCTGGCCATGGAAGTGGCGGTGGAGGCGGAGTCGGGGCAGAAGGAGGTGGCGTCGTAAGTGGTGATCAGGCCCAGCGTGCTAAAGCCGGTGAAGGAAAGCTCGGCCGGGGTGGGCATGGTGGCCTCGGGATTTTGAAGCGTGCCCACGTAGTATTGGGCGGCCGTGATCTGCGGGGAACCCTGGCCATCGCCGATGAACATGAACACATACTTGGGGGCCGCGGCGGTGCCTTCCGCGAAGGCGGCAGCAAGGCTCAGGACCAGCGCCAGGATAAGGAGCAGGGACAGAAGCTTTTTCATGCAATTTATCCTCCTTTACAATTTGACATGTTCAGCGTAAACGCATATTGTGAGACAAATATCATCGGCAGGGAAGCAGCCTGAAAAAGATTGGAAGGGAAAGGAAAGGAATAGGATAAGCGCTTATTTGGGAGAAAACATGCCGGCTTGTCTTGTAATTTGAGGCAACTGCGGATATAATGATGCAATCCACCAGTTTTGTGGAAAAACAAACAAAGAACAACTTTGAAAAACGGGAGGTAGTTTTATGGAAACCGAAGCGGCACGATCCAATTTTATCTGGGACGCCATCGACCAAGACCTGGCGGTAGGCCGTTACCAGCGCGTGCACACCCGTTTCCCTCCCGAACCCAACGGTTACCTTCACATCGGCCACTGCAAGGCACTGGTGGCGGATTTCGGCACGGCGGAAAAATACGGCGGGCTATGCAACCTGCGCTTTGACGATACCAATCCCGCCAAGGAAGAAACGGAATATGTCGAAGGCATCATGGAGGATATCCATTGGCTGGGCTTCGACTGGACCGGCGGGCTCTATTTTGCCAGCGACTATTATGAAAAATGCTACGAGATCGCGGAGGATTGGATCAAGCGCGATCTGGCCTATGTGGATGAGCTCACCCAGGAGCAGATGCGGGAATACCGGGGCACGCTGACGTCCCCCGGCAAGAACTCCCCTTGGCGTGACCGCCCGGCGGAGGAAAGCCTTGACCTGTTCCGCCGCATGCGGGCAGGGGAATTTCCGGAAGGCAGGTATGTGCTTCGGGCAAAGATCAATATGGCTTCTCCCAACATCAACATGCGAGACCCTGCCATGTACCGGATCCTATATAAGGAGCATCACCGCACAGGGAAAACCTGGTGCATCTATCCCATGTACGATTACGCCCATCCCATTGGCGACGCGTTGGAGAGCGTGACCCATTCCCTGTGTTCCCTGGAGTATGAGGACCACCGGCCCCTGTATGATTGGGTAGTGGAAAAATCCGCCCACATGCTGCCTTCAAAGCCCCGGCAGATTGAGTTTGCCAGGCTGAACATTACCCGCACCATCATGAGCAAGCGGTATCTGCGCAGGCTGGTGGAGGAAGGGTATGTGACCGGCTGGGACGATCCCAGAATGCCTACCCTGTGCGCCATGCGCCGCCGGGGCTACACTCCCGCCGCCATCCGGGATTTCATTGACCGGGTGGGCGTGAACAAGGCCAACAGCATAGTGGATTTTGCCTTCCTGGAGCACTGCGTGCGGGAGGACCTGGGGGCGAAGGCCGCAAGGGTCATGGCTGTGTTGAATCCCTTGAAGGTAGTGCTTACAAACTGGCCGGAAGGGAAGACGGACAGCATTGAAATGGAGAACCATCCGGAGCATCCCGAGATGGGCACCCGGCAGGTAACCTTTGGCCGGGAATTGTATATTGAGCAGGAAGACTTTATGGAAGAGCCGGTGAAAAAGTTCTTCAGGCTTTTCCCCGGCGGCGAGGTGCGTTTGAAGGGTGCGTATATCATCCGCTGCGACGAATGCACAAAGGATGAGGCTGGAAATGTTGTTGAACTGCGCTGCACTGTGGATATGGACAGCCGCAGCGGCAGCGAGGGCGCTTCCCGCAAGGTGAAAGGCACGCTGCACTGGGTGAATGCCGCGGATGCCGTACCGATGGAAGCCAGGCTTTACGAGCCGCTTTTGGCCGATGAAAACGATCAGGAAGACGAGGACGATGAAGCGCAGGATACCGAGGCCCCTGCCAAGAAGGATTTCATCAGCCGCCTGAACAAGAACAGCCTGACCGTCGCCCATGGCTTCGGGGAACCGGCCCTGGTTGCCGCCGAAACAGGGGCCACCTTCCAGTTTTTGCGGATGGGTTACTTCTGCAAGGACCCGGATTCCACCGGAAGCCTGCCCGTTTTCAATCGCGCCGTCGGCTTGAAGGACAGTTGGGCGAAAGCCAGCAAGTAGTAGTTTGCATCCGAAGGCCCAGGGCGACCGGATAGCCCCGGCCGCATCCGCAGACGCGAAACCCATCAGTTGCTTCCATGCCACTGATGCTGAAAAGAAATATGGCCGGAAGATAAAAAAGAGGATTCCAAAGGATGAAATCCTTTGGCGGGGTGCAGGGGCGGAGCCCCTGCGGTAAAGGAGGCTCCATGGTTCGTACGCGGTTTGCGCCCAGCCCCACGGGATATTTGCACCTGGGGGGCTTAAGAACGGCGCTTTATGCATACTTGTATGCGAAAAAGAACAAGGGCACATTTATCCTGCGCATTGAGGATACCGACCAGGAGCGGGAGATTCCCGGCGCGGTGGAATTGATCTATAAGTCCATGCGGGCGGCGGGGCTCTACTATGACGAGGGGCCGGATGTGGGCGGCGATTATGGCCCATACATCCAGACCCAGCGCAAGCATCTGTACCTGCCCTATGCCGTGGAGTTGGTGGAGAAGGGGGCGGCATACCCCTGCTTTTGCACCAAGGAAGAGATTGACGAGCGCCGGGCAGCCGCCCAAGCCAGGGGCGAAACCTTCAAATATGACAAAAAATGTTTGCACCTGAGCCGGGAGGAAGCAACGGCCCGCATGGCGTCCGGCGAGCCGTACGTCATCCGCCAGAACATTCCGCTGACCGGTACCGCCTCCTTTGAGGACGCGCTGTTCGGCCATGTGGAGGCTGCCTGCGAAATGCTGGATGACAATGTACTCATCAAGGCGGATGGGCTGCCCACCTACAACTTTGCCAATGTGATCGATGATCACCTGATGGACATCACCCATGTGATGCGGGGTACGGAGTATTTATCCTCCACGCCCAAGTATAACCTGCTGTATGATGCTTTCGGCTGGGAGAAGCCCACCTACGTACACCTGCCCGTGGTGATGAAGGATGCCACCCGCAAGCTTTCCAAGCGCCATGGCGACCCCTCCTTTGAGGATCTGCTGGCCATGGGGTATGTGAGGGAGGCTGCCATCAATTTCATCGCCCTGCTGGGCTGGAGCCCGGGGGATGACAGGGAGTTTTTCACCCTGGAGGAGCTGGTGGAGGTCTTCGATCTGAAAGGGCTCAACAAGGCGCCTGCCATCTTCAACATGGAGAAGCTCACCTGGTTCAACAGCGAGTACATCCGCAAGATGGACTTTGAGGAGTATGTGAGGCTGGTCACCCCGTGGTTCGATCAGGTTCTATCCGGAAAGGGCATGGATTACCGCCGCCTGGCGGAGTTGATGCAGGGGCGCACCGAGGTCTTCAACCGCGTGCCGGACATGGTGCGGTTCCTGGCTGATTTGCCGGAGTACGACCTGGAGATTTACACGCATAAGAAGATGAAAACGGATATACCCGTTTCTCTGGACGCGCTGCAGATGATGAAGCCTGTGCTGGAAGCGGTCGGCGACTGGACGGAGGCCTCCATCCACGATGCCGTGATGGCTGCTATTACGGAGAGCGGCAAGAAGAACGGCGCGGTATTGTGGCCGCTGCGCATCGCCATCAGCGGCCAGATGAACACCCCAGGCGGGGCCATTGAGATCG
>JAEWWY010000584.1 GCA_023458835.1 Bacillota bacterium | reverse complement strand
TACTATTTCGCCCATACCTACATCGAGTACCTGGACAAAGCCTACGGCTGGGATAAGGTCTTGACGCTGCTCAAAACCGGCGACTACGACGCAACGCTTGGCAAAACGCGGGAAATGATCTATCAGGAGTGGATCACATTTTTGAAGGAAAATTATTCGAAGGCGTGAGCAAATGCGGCATGGAAAACGGACAGGCTCCTGTACGGGAACCTGCCCGTTTTTCTTTTTTGGACTTCCGTCAAGGAAAATGATGCGCCTCAAATCATAAATGCGCCGATGGTTTCAGGG
Organism: Bacillota bacterium; assembly: GCA_023458835.1. Lineage (GTDB taxonomy): Bacteria > Bacillota > Clostridia > Christensenellales > Aristaeellaceae > JAEWAH01. Next base: position 2,741 of record JAEWWY010000584.1, on the reverse strand, counting down.
TAGGGCGGAGGCTTGCTCCGAACCTGCGAAGGGGACACGATTCGCTTCTATAGCGCTGGCAACGGTGCGCCAATATTGGATTGGCATTACTCTTCCTCCGCCATCCACGTCTTGTTTCGCGGCTTTTTGCCTGATACATCCTTGGCGGGTTTGGCCCTTTTGGCGTTGAAGCGCATTTCCCCTACAAGCCGCAGATACCGTTCCATCCGCTCCTTTGACAAAACCCCTTGCTCCACCGCCTCCAAAACGGCGCAGCCGGGTTCGCCGTGGTGGGTGCAGTCGGAAAAGCGGCAGCGGCCCATGAAGTCTTCCACATCCGCAAAGGTTTCCGCGATTCCTTCCTCCGCCTCCCACACAACGCCCAGCTCCCGAAGGCCTGGCGTATCAATGACAACCGCCCCGCCGGGCAAAATGATCATCTGCCGGTGGGTGGTGGTGTGGCGGCCCCTGGAATCATCCTCCCGAATGTCATTGACCGCCATAACGGTTTCCCCCGCCAGCGCGTTCACCAGGCTGGATTTGCCTACGCCCGAGGAGCCCAGGAAAACAACCGTCTTGCCCGGCGCAAAATAGACTGCAAGCTCGCTTAATCCCTCCCCTGTGTGGGCGCTGATCATGTGAATGGGTGTCTGCCCGGCAATGGACTTGGCCCGGGCCAGCTTGCTGTCCGCATCCACCGCCGCATCCGCCTTGGTCAATACGATCACCGGCTGTGCGCCGCTGTGGTGCGCCATAGCCAGGTACCGCTCCATCCTGCTCACGTTGAAGTCATGGTTCAATGACGACATCAAAAACACATAGTCGAAGTTGGCGGCGACCGTCTGCTCCAGCACCGTTTTCACATAGCCCGCCGCATGCCCTGAAAAGTTGCTGCGGGAAAACCTCGATGTCCGGGGCAGCGTTTTCACAATCAGGCTGTCGCCCGTTTCCTCATAGCGCAGGGAAACATAATCCCCTACCGCGGGGAATTCCCCGGCCGTATCCTTGCTTTGATATGCCCCGCGCTTCAATACCGCAAAGCTGCTGCCTTTTTCGCTGATCACCTCATACCGTTCCTTGTGAACGGCGGTGATTCTGGCTATGATCAGGCTACCGTCCGCCGCCTGTTCAATACCCATTTTGTGAAAGTCCATCCGGTTCCTCCTCAAATTTATCTGTTTGCTGCCTTTTCTCACCGCTTCCCGTTAACAATAGCCGCCCAGGCACAAAAAAGCCGCGGATACACCTTTCCAGGCTGTATCCGCGGCCAAACAAAAAACACATCCTTCGATGTGTCCTGCGATATACAGTATGCACGAAAGGTCCTTTGCGGCAATGCGGAACCAAAAGGCCCGGCCCATGCCGCGGTTATGCTGTTTTACGGGAAGCACACCTCAATGCTCATTTTCATTCCTCAACAGCTCCTTTCGGACCGCAATGGACTTGCGGAAATTTCATCCATATCTTAGCACATCTCACTGAACTGTGCAAGCACAAAAATACTCCGGCAGGTTACTTTCAGGACGGCTCCAATTCCTTGTGCAGCGTGAAGCTGGAACGGTCGCAGAACAATATGCCTTCCTTCTGCAGTTTTGAAAGCTCGCTGGACATGGCGCTTCTGTCCACGCACAGGTAATCCGCCAGCTCCTGGCGGTTGAAGGGAATGGTAAAGGTAAGGCTGCCGGCGCGCTGTGACTGGCCGGAAAGATAGTTCAGAAGCTTATCGCGGGTGGAACGTTTTGATAATACTTCCATTGTTTCGCTCAGCATGAGATTCTTTTTTGCCAGGATGGCCATCATATTTTCGATCAGCCGCGTATGAAAACCGCAGCAATGGGGGCATGTGCCGGTAATCCGCCATCCTTCAATAAGCATTATCTGGCTTGCCTGTGTCGCCGTCACAGTCACAGGCATCGCCTCGGCCCTGGCCAAAGCAAACGTCTCCCCAAACAAGTCCCCCTGGCCAAATTCCCCAAGGATGGTCCTGTTGCCCAACAAATCCTCCCGGAACACGCGCACGTTGCCTTCCAGCACTACGCCCAGATACCTGGGGGGATCCCCTGCACGGAAAATGATCTCGTTTCTCTCATACCTGCGTTCACGGCCCGAAAGGCAGCCCACCAGCGAATCCATTTCCTTGCTCCCAATACCTTGAAACAGCGGCATTTTTTTCAAAAGCTCAGAGATATTTTTCATACGATGCCCCTTTCGTTGTAAAAACAACAGATAGATTAGCATCAGTGTACTACAATCATAGTGTAAAAACAAGAAGGGGGCAACAGATAATGCTTCGACAAGTGATCAAGATTGATGAAGAAAAATGTAACGGCTGCGGCCTTTGTGCCAAAGCGTGTCATGAAGGGGCCATCGCCATGGTGCATGGAAAGGCCCGGCTGATCCGGGATGACTTTTGTGATGGCCTGGGCAATTGCCTGCCCGTATGCCCCACGGGGGCCATCACCTTTGAGGAGAGGGATGCGGCCGCCTTTGACGAGACGGCGGTGAAAGCCTATCAGGAAAGATTGTCCTCCCTTCACGCACCCGGCGGCGGCTGCCCCGGCAGCAGGACACGCACCTTTATGCGGGCGGAAACACAGGAGGCCTCCCCCGTTTCGGCAGCCGCGCCTCAAAGTGAGCTGAGGCAATGGACCATTCAGTTGAAGCTGGTGCCGGTGAACGCGCCGTACCTTCAAAACGCCAAGCTTCTCATCGCGGCGGACTGCACGGCTTTTGCCCACGGCAACTTTCATCAGGCCTTTATG
>JAEWWY010000583.1 GCA_023458835.1 Bacillota bacterium | reverse complement strand
CAGAATCTACTTCTTGTTTGCTTTTTCCGCCGCCCATGCTTCATTTTCCGCCACGCGGAATCGCACGATCCTTTGGATCAGTTCAAGGGGCAGGGGCTTTGCGTATGGAAATTGAATGGCGCACTTGGATGTTTTGTATTCCGTTAGTTCCGACATGAAGTGTTCCACACCGCTTGCGCCGGGATAGAAGCCCAGATGGCTTTTATTGCCCGCAAAATGGACCAGGTTCCCATGCAGGTAAAATGTGGGCATCTGCCAACTGATTTTTTCCGACGCCTGCGGCGCCGCCTCCCGGATGGCCTGCCTGATGGTCTGCATGATGGACTGAATCCCGGGTGAGAATTGTGCGATATATTCATCAATTTTTTTCGGCGCCGCCTGATTGTTTTCCATGTTCTTCCCTCCTTGCGTAAGTCCTGTTTCATCCATCCTTCTGCTTTTGCCTGAGCCTGTAATACGTTGAATAATTGTCGAAGCCCGCCTTGTAGGCAGCCTCCACAGCCGGCGTCCCCATGGCGCGAAGATGCTCGGCATATACGATGCGCTTATGCCGTACATATTCCATCACCGGCCTGCCTGTAGCCTTTGTGAAAATGCGGTTGATCTGGTTCTTGCTCATGAAAAATTGCTGGGACAGCGTTTCCAGCGTGATCTTCTGAGAAAAGCTGTTGTTGATATATTCAATCATTTTTTGAGGGAGCGTTATTTCCATCACCGGTTCTTCCGGCGGCTTGAAGGCGCTAAAAATGTTCAGAACCTGTGACAGCAAGGCTACCAGCCGCGCATTGACCGCGGGCCCGGAAAGCTCGGCGGGATAGGCATAGCAGGCCTGCAATGCATTCAGTTCATACAAGATTGAATCGGCGTCCTCCAGGCAAATGGTGGATGAATGGAACTGCTGCAGTAAGGATGCCCTGATCTTCTCAGGGATAAGGCCTGCATCGAAATGCAGTACAAAGCGTTCATATTTATCGGCTGTTTTCACACGGCATTCGTGAAAGGTGCCCGGTGCCATCAGGATCATGCTGCCCGGCCTGGGCTGGTACAGGATGCCATTTACCAGGTAATCTACCGAACCGCTGATAAAATAATATAATTCATATACAGGATGGCAATGAAGGCTATAAGATGTAGCGATATCATAGGAAGCACTGCGGGCGGCATTGATATGATCCAGAAAAAATGATTGCGGCATGCCGTACTCCCCCCTTCCGCCATACTGGTTTCATTCTAACCCGGAATGGTGCGCGATGCAATATGATCAATGAAAATTGCAATGTACATTGCATGAAAAACATCGTAAACTTTTCTTAACTATAATGGCAGGAGATTGGAATATGTTGCTTGGAGCACAAAGCTACACGGTTCGGGCATTCACCCAGACGGAGCGGGATTTTCGTATTGCCATGCAAAGGATTGCTGCTATCGGCTATACCTCCGTGCAGCTTTCAGCTATCGGCCCCATGGAGCCCAAGACCATCAAAAGCATTTGTGATGAAAATGGTCTTGCCATTGTTTTGACCCATACCAATCCGGAAAGAATCCTTGCGGATGTGGATGCGGTGATCCGGGAGCATGATATATTAGGGTGCGAGTATATCGGCATCGGATCCATGCCGGACCGTTACCGCAGCGAGGATTGGATCAGCCAATTTGCGGCGGATTTTACTGCCCCTGCCCAAAAAATACGCGGGGCCGGCAAGCTTTTGATGTACCATAACCACAATTTCGAGTGGGAGCGGCTATCCAATGGAAAGACAATGATGGATGTGCTGCTTGGATCCATGCCCGCGGACATCATGGGTATTACATTGGATACCTATTGGGTGCAGGCGGCAGGCGCGGACGTATATGCCTTTATGGAAAAGGTATCCGACCGCATCCCCTGCGTGCATTTGAAGGACATGGCGGTGAAGGGGTTCGAGCAGCGGATGGCCGCCATTGGCGAGGGCAACCTTGATTTCTCCCGGATTTTGGCGTTCCTAAAGCGGCTGAACAAAACAAAGCACCTGCTGGTGGAACAGGACAACTGCTACGGCGACAGCCCCTTCGCCTGTTTGAAACGCAGCTATGATTATGTGAAGGGACTGGGATATTGACATGAATAAGCTTAGGCTTGGCATCATCGGCATCGGCAATATCGGTTCGGCCCACTGCCAGCGCATATTGGACGGAGAAACGCCCGAGATCACGCTCTCCGCCGTGGCGGACAGGAGCGACGCCCGGAGAAATTGGGCAAGAGCCAGCCTGCCCGAAGGTACAGCTATTTTTGTGGAAGGCGCCGACCTGATTCAAAGCGGCTGCTGCGACGCGGTAATTGTCGCGACACCCCATTACCAGCATCCGGTGCTGGCCATCGCGGCCTTTTCACGCGGGCTGCATGTGCTGTGCGAAAAGCCCGCCGGCGTGTATACGCTTCAGGTGCGGGAGATGATGGCGGAGGCCGACAAGCATCCGCATTTGACCTTTGGCATGATGTTCAACCAGCGTACCAACTTCCTATACCGCAAAATGCATGAACTGATCCATAGTGGCGAGATTGGCCGTCTCAAGCGCGTTTCCTGGCTGATTACCGATTGGTACAGGACGCAGTTCTATTACGATTCAGGAGCCTGGCGCGCCACCTGGGAAGGCGAGGGCGGCGGCGTTCTTTTAAATCAATGCCCCCATCAACTGGACCTTTTGCAATGGCTGTGCGGCATGCCAACAAAGGTAACGGCATTTTGCCACGAGGGAAAATGGCACGATATCGAAGTGGAAGATGACGTGACCGCTTATCTGGAATACGAAGGCGGTGCAACGGGCGTGTTTGTGACGACCACCGCCGACGCACCGGGCACCAACCGGCTGGAGATCACCGGAACGCTGGGCAAACTGGTTTGTGAAGATAATCACTTGATTTTTGATAAGCTGGATGTAGATGAGCGGGAATGGTGCGCTGCCTGCAAAGAAGGCTTTACAAAGCCCCCTATCAACCGCGTCCCTTTGACATTGGATGGAGATAATCCGCAGCATGCGGGCATTTTGAATGCATTTGCGTCGAACATTCTGCACGGCACTCCCCTGATTGCCGATGGCCGAGAGGGCATCCATGGCTTGATGCTTTCCAACGCCATGCATCTTTCCGGGTGGCTGCATGAAACCGTTACCCTGCCATTGGATGAAGAGCGTTTTTTACAGGAGCTGAACAAGCGCCGTTCATCCTCCCGCCACAAATCCGGCGAGAGCGTCTATGCCGACGTGAAAAACACATACGGAGCACCATAAGCATCGAATCAAATATCCTTTGCCGGGAAAGAATGCTGGTATCACGGAAAAGGAGCGGGTGCGGATGCAAAGCAATACAAACAGCACGGGAGCAGGCAGCGACATGCCCATTGGGCTAGGTATGCTGCTGATGGGGGACCAGTTGGCCTTCAGCCGGTTTGGAGAATTGTCCCCCGAAGAAAAGAAGCATGTACTGCATTATGTGGAAAGCGGCTCCGACGGGGACGATGCCAAACGGCGCATCGAGCATACCATCAGAAGCCTGCACGATGGCGTGCCGGGGTTTTATCTTCAATAACATCCATGCATACCGATGACGCAGGCAGGATCTCCTTTCAAAAGGGAGCTCCTGCCTGCTTTTTGCATACCGGGAAATAGTGCCGGAATATCTTGCCATAAGGCATGAAATCCGCTACAATGGTCACATAGTATAGCCTCGGCGGAAGGGATGGTAACATATGAAAAACATGATGATCGGAGCAGGCATCTTATTCTAAGGGCTTATCCGCCGAGCAGCGCGTGCTTCCATGGCGATAAGCCTATATGCATGGAGGCAGTTTTTGAACATCATCAATCTGGGCATTTTGGCCCATGTGGACGCGGGCAAGACAACGGTGACCGAGTCTCTTTTGCATGCGGCCGGCGCTATCCGGCAGCCTGGCAGGGTCGATCATGGCAATACGGTCACGGATTCGCTGCGCATCGAACGGGAGCGCGGCATAACAATCCGGGCCACGACGGTGTCGCTTAGGTACAAGAACGTAAAAATCAATATTCTCGATACGCCCGGCCATGTGGACTTCATTGCGGAGGTGGAGCGCTCCCTTGCGGTACTGGACGCGGCGGTGCTTGTCGTATCAGCGCGGGAAGGCGTGCAGTCCCAAACAGCGGTGCTTTTCCGCGTGCTTCAAAAGCTTGGGATACCGACGCTCTTTTTCATTAACAAACTGGACCGGCTGGGCGCAAATGCGGACGATGCACTTTCGCAGATCAAAATCCAGCTTACGGAAGCTGTTTTGCCGCGTCAGAAGATCACGGGATCAGGCAGGGATGTGCTTGTGGAAACACTCCCGCTCAAAGCCTGTCCAGGGGTTATGGAGCAGCTTTTTCAAGCGGACGATATGATCGCCGCCCTGTACATGGAGGATAAGCCGATTCCGCCCCAGATGCTTTGGGAAGCATACCTGCGCGCCGTCAAAGGGTGCGCTATCTATCCTGTATACGCGGGCGTAGCACTTGCGGAGCTTGGGATACCAGCCTTGCTGGATGCCATTATAGCGGAGCTGCCCCGGGCAGAAATGGGCGGCGATCCTCTATGCGCACTTGTGTACAAGCTGGAGTTCCACCCACGCTATGGCCGGATCTGCTATCTGCGGGTATATGGCGGAGCCATTGTCCTGCGCAAAATGGTTGCCCTATACGGAACGGACGAACCTTTCCGCATCACCCAGCTCTTCACTGTGGATATGGGCGGGCTCAAGGGAACGGATGCGGTATACTGCGGCGACATCGCCGTTATCCCATGCTACGCCGGCCTGAAGGTGGGCAGCGTTCTGGGGCAGACATTGCCGCCCATCAGGGATCCGAGCATCGCCGAGCCTCTTTTGCTTACCCGCGTATGCGCGGATGATACCGTTGTGCGTACAAAACTCCTGGAAGCGCTTCACCAGCTTTGCCTGGAAGACCCACTGCTGGACATGAGCAAAAACGAACAGACAGGCGCGCTGGAATTGCGGGTGTTCGGCCAGGTACAGATGGAGATCCTGCGGCTGCTTATGTATGAACGCTATAACCTTTGCATAACGCTTGAGGAGCCGCAGACGATCTTCCGCGAATACCCGGCCCGCACAGGGGCAGGCAATGTGCTCTGGGGAGAAACGCCCTTCCAGGCGGCCATCGGCATCACCATCGAGCCGCTTCCACCAGGTTCCGGCGTACAATATGAAACGAAGGTAAACTATGGTTATCTGTACGCATCCTTTCAAAATGCTGTGCGGGAAGGCCTGCGCAATGCCCTGCGCCACGGCCTGTACGGCTGGGAAGTTACCGACGCCAAAATCACGCTGGTATGGGCGGAGTATAGCTCCGTCACCAGCACGCCCGCAGACTACCGGAATATCGCGCCGGTAGCGGTCATCCGCGCGCTTCATCAGGCCGGAACGGAGCTTCTGGAACCTATGCTTCTCTATACGCTCACCGTACCTGCCGATATGGCCGGCCGGGCCACCTACGATCTGAACATGATGCATGCCACCTTGGACCAGATGACAGCGCAAGGAAATGAAATCACCTATTCGGGGCAGGTTTCGCTGGACGCTTCCAAGCTTTACTCTCAAACGGTGGCCGCCTATACCAAGGGCACAGGCATTTTCACTGTCCGTCAAAACGGCTACGCACTCTTTACAGGCGACAAAGAAACCGTAATAAACAAGGGCTGCGAGCTTTTAAGCGAGGAAAAATATCTCCTTGTGAAATCAGGCAGGATGCTATAGCGCAACAAAAGAGTTACCGCCCGGCCTCCTCACATATATCAGTAAGAGGATAAGGAGGTCGGGCGCTATGACTCTTTGGCAAAAAATTGTCACAGGCTTGGGATGTGCCGCCATGGCCCTCTGGCTGGCGGCAGCCATTCTGGGTGAATTCGGCCTTTGCGACCTTACCTATGTCAACATCCTGGAAGCCGCAGCACAGCCGCAGCCAAACGATTTTGAGGTGCGAAGCCGGCTTTTGATGGAGGCCATGCATTTTGTCGGCGTCTCAAGCCCCAAGGATGCGGCGCTTGTCTGGTCTGAAGGCTTGAAAGCAAGAAGCGCCGCTTTGCAGTATGCCATCATGAGCGCGATGCTCAAGGAGGAATACGCGCGGCAGTTGAATGAAACCGCTCCCAATTGGGTGACAGGCGTCTCCAGCCCATTTGTGTCTGATTACCGGATCACCAGTACGGATGCAATCAGCAAAACATTTCAAAGGATCACGGTGCGGTTTTCTTTGGCCACCTCCACCGGCCCGGCGGGGGAAGCGCCGGCTGTGCTTGATATCTCGCAGGAGGGCTATTTCTGGCGCATTATCAGTATCGACGCGGATGAGGCGCTGTTCCCCTACACGAGGTTCATGCCCTTGTGATGTACACAAAAGTGAATGCCGCTCCGGCGGAGCCGGGACAGCGTCACTCCATTCTATTCCTTGGCCGCGGGAACAATGGTCACTTCGCTTTTCCCTGATCTGGACATATTGATCACGGCTTCAATCAACTGCCGGAACGTTCCTCCGGAACTGGTTGCGCCGCTGACTGTATCGATCCCATTAGAAGATTGGCTTTCCAGCACCTGCTTGGCATATTCCCTTGTGTAGCGGTTAGGATACATTCCCTTGAGCGCACTCATGCTGCGCATGTAGGCCATATCCCAGGATTTGATGAAACCGCTTTGGTTTGTCGCATTGTATTCTACCGAAACAATAACCCCGCCCTTGACACAGATCGTAACGAATTCCTTCCAGCCATGGGAATAATCCGACATCTCGGCGGAAAAATAACCGTCCCTAAGGCCGTTGTTCGCCTTGCCCGTCCCGAAAAGCAACGTTGCGCAAACAGCAATTACAGCTACAGCCCACCACATCTTCTTCATACGCATATCCGCCTCCTACCGCCTGAGCCTAAAGCGCCCGGCCATTTTCTCAAGGGTATCCGCCTGCATGGCCAGCGTGCTGCTGGCCACAGCGCTTTGGCGGCTGGAATCCAGGTTGCTCCTTGCCAGCAGGTTGATTTCACCCACTTGCTTTGTAATATTCTCCAGAGATCTTTTTTCCGTCATGACAGATGCGGAAAGCTGCTGGGCAATGCCGGTGATCTGCGCCGACACCTGGGCGATTTCATGCATCGACGATGACGCCTGCTCTGTGCACCGGGAACCCTCTTTGATGGCCTGCTGAGAATTTTCAATGATCTGCGCGGTCTGGCGCGAGGAGCCGCTGCTCTTTGCGGCCAGCTCGCCAATCTCCTTTGCAACCACCGCAAAGCCCTTGCCGGCGGACCCGGCGCGGGATGCCTCGATAGATGCGTTCAAGGCCAGAATGTGTGTCTGCATGGCGATCTCTTCCAGAAACTGATTGATCTTTTTGATTTCCTCCGAATCTGCGCTGATCTTATGCATCGCCTCCATCAGGCTGGCCATATGCTTTTCCCCGGCGGCCATGCTTGCGTTGGCATTCTCCATAAACCTGCGCATGCTGCCGGTATACTCGTCCACCTGGTCTACGTTTTTGCCAATGATCACCGTTTCGTTCTGCAGCCGGGCCAGGGAATCGGCTTGTCCCCCGGAGCTTGCCTCAACCTGCATGGCGTTTTCCTGAACCTCCCGGGAGGTAACGGACACCTCCATGGCGGCCTGCTGAATGGCGTGCATGATCTGGTTCAGGAAATCGATGATCCGGCTGAGAGAATTTTTCATGACCACAAAATCGCCGTTGAATTCTCCGTTTACGCAAATGTCAAGGTTGCTTTGCGACAGCTCTGCCAGTACCCGCGTAAGCTCCGAGGTATAGCTGTTCATGCTCTGTACAGTATTGGCGAGGGCTTGGGACAGCGTTTGCGTTTCATCCCTTGTCGTTTCCACCTCTATGGACGTATGCAGGTCCCCTTCCGCCAGGGTGGCAATGCGGCTTGTCACACGCCCCAACGGCTGTTGTATCCTTCTGGCCAGATGCAGCATCAAAAGTGCGGCAAGGCACAGGATCAGTGCAGTAATAATAATGCTTGTCATGATGGCACGGTTTGTGGCAGCCATGAAATCGCTTTGCGGCGCGGTGATCAAAAGGGACCATTGGGTACCCCTTACCGGCGAATAGCCAAAATATTGTTTGGCTGCAAGGCCGCCCGTTTCCACCACACCCGTCTGCCCCATGGCCATCTGGGCAGCCATGTCCTTGATCTCCCTGCCGCTGCCAAAGCTATGGAAAATGGTTTCCCCGCTTAATACTCTCTTAACGTCATGATGGGCCATCAGTTTCCCATCCCGGTTGATGATCATGGCTGTTCCGGTGGTGCCAACGTTGATATTGCTCATCACATCATTCAGCACGTCATATTTATAGCTCCCCAGCAGATAGTAAACCATGCCGCTCTTATCTGAAATCGGCGTGCCAATCACAATCTCCAGCCCATGATCGCCGGTTTGTGTATCATCAATGACCAGATTGGCAGTTTGCTCCAGCATGGAAAAATGTTTCCTGGATGCAATGCTTTGCGGGCTGCCTTCGCTGCCGGTATACAGGGTGCCGTCCGGCAGATACAGCGCCAGCCATAAGAATTCGATACCGGATTTTGCCTTGTCAAGCAGGCCCTGCTTGTCTCCCTTGCTCACGGCGGGGTCGGCGAAGGCAGCATTGTCTCCGATCATAAAAATCCTGTCCGCCATCATATGGAGATTGATCTCCACGCTTTGAGATGCCGATTTTGCCATCGGCTGCAATGTCTCCTTCAGTATGGTGCCTGTCAGGGACCACATAAAGAACATCATAACCGACATCAGAATGGCCGCGATAGTGAGCGCAATAACCGCAGTATTGACCAGGATTTTTCTTTGAATCCCCGCCTTGATCCTCACGCGTTTCCCTCCAAAGTTTGAAATGCTTCCCACCTTAAACAGAAGCAACTTCAATCAATTTCATTTGTGGTTTTCTGACCCGGGCACGATGCATGTTTAACTTTATATTATTCAACACATATACAACATTTGAAACATCAAAAGGCCATGAAATACGAAAACTTTTCTTTTTTCATCCCGATTCCCCATCATTGTGACCGCCGCTATGCAAAAACGCAGGGACATCGCATCTGCGCTCCTCTCTCACACGTTACATACACAACTGATGCTCCGGCTCTTTGTTGAGACAGCCCGCGACTGCAGCAGATAATACCATTTTCTATATCTTGAGTCAATATACTCTATACGGTGTAGGGA
>JAEWWY010000582.1 GCA_023458835.1 Bacillota bacterium | reverse complement strand
GCGTACCAGGAGTTGTACAATACGGGCAGCGGCTTTTTCGCCATGGACTTGGGCAAGAGCGTTTCCCTGGCAAAGCGGGCCATGCGGTTGGACATGCGGGCAAAGCCTTCCCCCGTATAACCGGCGTATACTTTAGGGGACGCAAAGCTTTCCCCGGCATGCAGCATCCACTCAAAATCCGCATCGCTGATGCCCAGCAGCACATGGACGCTGCGGTCGGGAACGGTCTGCACCGCCACCTGAAAGCTGCCGGAATAAGCCAGCGCGCCAAAGTATACCTCGCCATGCTCCTCCGTGGCTTCCTTGTGCAGGATGAAGGTTGGGTTTTGCACGCGCCCGGTCACGCCTTCCAGGCTTTCGTACACCTTTTTGCCGGCTGCCACCGGCTCGTCCACGGTGCGGAATTCCGCACCCCAACTGCCGTTGAAATTGATGGAGCGGTAGCCGGTCCCCGGCAATGCGAACTCCGCCGAGTAGAACCGCTCCAGAGTGATAGGCTTCATCCCGATGTTTTCGGCGGTCTGCCAGCGCTCCAGGATGTCGAATTCCTCATGCACCCGGTAATACAGCGTGACCTGGAAAGGATAATAAATGTCCTTGAGGGTGATGGAAAGCGTATCCTCCACCACGTTCCACCCAGCCACCGTGTAGCGGAAATCCCGCACACCGTCCGAAAACCGCACCTTGACGCCGGTTTCCAGATAGCGCATGTCCCCGAAGGCGGAAACCTCCCGCTCAAAATAACGGGGATCCGCCTCCTCCTCCGATAAAAAATCTTCGGCTCTTGCAATGCTCCTGCCCCAGTATACATGCTCCAATTGCTGACGGCTGTTCACTTTAAACGCATAGGTATTCGTTTTGGTATGCAGCAGAAACAGATTGTCCTTTATTTGTATGGCCATGCTTTTTTCCTCCATTGCGTATCAGACATCCGGGGTGATGGTGATTTCCCGGATGTGGGGAAGGATGTTCTCCCCGCTTGCTATGCGGATGGTGTTTTTGCCCCTGTGAAGGCGCGTCAATACCTCCCGGCCCAGGATGTCACCCCGCCGGGTAGCGCCCCACAGTCCCACGCCGGCCAGGTATGTCTTTACCGGCTCCCCGCCGTTGATATGCACGTCGGCCGCGCCGCCTACTCCCGCGTAATAGTTGATCCGAAGGATGTATGCTCCGTCCTTTGAAAGCATCACGTTGTCAAAAGCGATCTCGCCGCCGCGGCCCAGGCCCACGGCCTTGTATTCCCCGTCCCCGGCCTCCATAAGCTCCGCGCCGCCGGATATGATGCCGGTGCCGACACTTAACACAATGGTTTCCGGCGGATCGTTGTCGATGACGCGCAGCTCAGTGATGATTGGCACGGCGCCCGACAGCCGCCTGACAACCAGGCTGGCAGGGCCTTCCCCCAGCAGCATGGTCAACTGCCCGGCCACCGGGATGTCCGGCGCCCCGCTTGCCATCATATCGGCCTTTACCGTATTCTTGCCGTCGGTGATTTCCACCTTCCAGGGAGATTCGGCCATGTAATAAAAGCGCAGCGTATAGCGCTTGAAGGCGGGCAGGTCATTGATCACAAACTCTGCGCTGCCGCTCAGCAGGATGGCCTTGCTTTCACGCGATAGGCTCACCATCTCGCTGCCGTGCATCACCCTCGCGCCTTCCGCCGGGAAGCGGGTCAGGCGGCTGCTCATATATCCGCTGTCAGCACCTATGGCAAGGGGCCTTATTTCCCTGGCGATATAGATGCCCGTGCCGCCGTGATCGGGCATGGCGATGTCCCGCACCGTATCCCTTGTGACCCGGATCTTTTCATAGGTGATGGCGTTGCCGAAACTGTTGTCACCGTAGATTTCCGCCTCGAACTCCCCCGGAGGCAAGAAATCAAAGGACAGCCGCAGCGTACGGTTTGCGTTGGTGATGCAGCCGATGATATATTCCTCCGTTTTCTCCACCCAGCGCAGCATGGCCACATGGTCGCCAGGATAGCCGGAGCGCAGCTTTACCCCGTCGTATTTGGGCTTTAACCGCCGCAGGAAGTTCGTGCCCTCCCAGGGCTCCAGGTGGAAGATGGAGGCGGAATAGTGCTGGCAGCCGGAATCGAACACAGCCGCCAGCGCCATTTGATGGGCCAGGGAGGTGTTTCGGTTTTTGTTGGAGAAGCCCACGGGCGTATAATCCATGGGGCCTGCCGCGTTACGGATGAAGGGCACGGTGCAGTTGTGCCCGGCGCTGGGCATATCGCTCCACTTGTAATGCTCCAGGCCCATGATTCCCTCGGCGGTCATGAAGTGGGGCCATGTCCGCCCTTCCCCCATGGGCTTGGTGGAGCCGTGGAAGTTGATCATCAGCTTCTGTTCCTTCATGATGTCGGCCATCATATTGTACTGCCACGCGGTATAGCGGGAATCGTTTTCAAAGAAGTCGATCTTTATGCCGTCGATGCCCCAGCTTTTCCATAAGGGCAGGAAGCGGCTTGCCTTTTCATAGGTATCGATGCGCTGCATGGCGGTCCACAGCCAGGGGGAGACGTTCCTTGCGTGGGCATAAGCGCAGAATTCCTTGATCCAGCTTTCATCCCACAAGGCATCCAGCACCACGGCCTCAAAGCCCATGGCCGCGGCAAAATCCACGTATTGCCTCGCCTCGGAATAAAGCTGCGCGCCCATGTCGCTGGACCACCAGGCCCACAGCGCCCGGACGGGCCTGCTCCAGGACGTGTCCTCCATCACCGATGGCGGGTTGAGGTTATAGTTCAGCGTGGCGTTGACTATGCGGTCCAGGCTGTCCTCCACCGCCATCAGCCGCCAGGGGGATTGAAAGGGCAGCGGCGAAGGGATGGGCTGCCCGTGCTCCTCCGGGGCAAAGTCCAGCAAAAGCCTGCGCTCCCCCGTGCCCTTCAAATGGCTGATGCAGTAACTGCCGTTTGTGTTGAGCACATTGGCCTCGTTGATCATCACCCAGCACTCGCTTTGCTGGGAATACAAAAGGCTTGGCATGCCAAAATGGCGGTCCTTGTGGTGGATGCCCCAGGCGGTTTTGTTGTAGGGCGCTTCGTAGGAGGCGACCCAGTCCTGCAGCCACAGCTTGTCAAAAAATTCGGGAAAGCAAAAATCCGTGGTTTCATAGCGGACCGACAAC
>JAEWWY010000581.1 GCA_023458835.1 Bacillota bacterium | reverse complement strand
ACATTGCCGGAGCTGGAGGAGGACATGGCCTTTTTACAAAAGAGCCGCAAGGATGTGTCGGCCATGGCACTGTTTTCCCCCCGGGGGGAGCTCCTGGCGGGTACGGCGGGAGGGATCGCAAAGCCCGCTTCGGAAGTGGCGGCTTATAGCTGGTTTCAAAAGCCCCAAAAGTCCGGCACCACCGCGGTGTTTTTTTCCTCGCCTTATGTGCAGAACATATTTGCTGGCCAGTATGCCTGGATCATCACCTTGAGCCGGGCGGTGGAGTACAGGCGTGGCGATACGCGGAAGACGGGTGTTCTGATGGCCGACTTTGCCTTCAGCGCCATCACCAGCCTGTGCGAAAATATCAGCCTGGGGGAGAGCGGTTATGCCTATCTGGTGGACACGGAGACGGAGATCGTATACCATCCCCAGCAGCAATTGATTTATGCGGGCTTGAAGCAGGAGAACCTGGCCGCTGTCCGGCAGCAGGTATTTGGCCGGTGCCGCGACGTGCTGGACGGCCGGGAGCGGCTTTTAACCATCACCACGGTGGATTACACCCGCTGGCGCATGGTGGGCGTGGCGTATATTGATGAAATCCTCTCCATCCAGCCGGAGCTGCTTCGGGTGACCATCGCCATACTGGCCGCCGGGGCCCTCCTGGCGATGGTGGTGGCCATCCTGTCCGCCGTGCATGTGGCTACGCCTATTTTCCAACTGGAAAAGATCATGGCCAAGGTGGAGGCGGGCAACCTGGATGTATGCATCCAGGAGCAGGGCTTTGCGGAGATCAGATCGCTCAGCCGCACCTTCAACCACATGCTGGGCCGCATCCGCCGCCTGATGGACCAGATTGTCCATGAGCAGGAGATAAAGCGGCTGCATGAGCTTAACGCCCTCCAGGCGCAGATCAATCCGCACTTTTTGTACAACACGCTGGATTCCATCGTTTGGATGGAGGAGCGGGGCCGCAGCCGGGAGGCCATCGTGATGGTCACGGCGCTGGCGCGGCTCTTCAGAATTTCCATCAGCAAGGGGCGCAACATCATCAGCGTCAGGGAAGAGCTGGAGCATGTGCGCAACTATTTGATCATTCAAAAAATGCGCTTTAAAAACAAGTTCGATTACGTGATCAACGCCCAGGAGGAAACGCTGGACCTGCGCACCATCAAGCTGATTGTGCAGCCTATTGTGGAAAACGCCATTCAGCACGGGCTGGAGGAATATTCCGTGGAGGAGGGGCTGGTGGAGATTGATGCCTATCTGGAAGAAGACGCCCTCATTTTCCGCGTGCGGGACAACGGCGCTGGCATGGCCCCCCAGCAGGTGGAAAACATCCTCACCGCCCCCGCCGGGCGCTCGGGGATCGGGGTGAAGAACGTGCATGAGCGCATCCAGCTCACCTTCGGCAAGGCGTATGGCCTCACCATCCACAGCGTGCAGGACGAGGGCACGGAAGTGCTCATACGCTTGCCCAAACAGCAGGAGGGGATGGAATGAAAAAGCATGTGATCGTCTCCATCCTCTGCGTTTTGCTGGCGGCCCTGGCCCTTGTGTGGGGGCTGACGCCGGTGGTGAATACCCGGACCCAGGTGATGGCTGGAACGGTTGCCCTTTTATTGGATACGGACATCGGCGCCGGTGCGCTGCAGATGAAGCAGGGGGCCAAGCAGGCCGCCCGGGAGCAGAAGGTGGAGCTGCTCACCGCCACGGCGGATTATTCCGGCGATGCCGCAAAAAGCCAATCGGAGCTGATGATGCAGCTATTGGAGCGGAATGTGAAGGCGCTGCTGCTGGTACCCGTGCAGGGGGCGGACCTTACAGAAGCCTTTTACGAGGCGGAGCGGCGGAAGGTGCCTGTTTTGGCCCTGGGGGAGACGCCCAGCACAGACGGTACCACCTGCACCATCAGCGCCAATCATGCGGAGGTCGGTGCTTTGGCCGCCAAGGCGCTGATGGAACGCATGGAAAAGCCGGCTTGTGTGCTGCTCATTACCGGGGAAGCGGAGGACGCGGCCGCAGGCCTTCGCAAATCCGGCGCGATGCCCGTCCTGTCGGCAGAGCCGCAGGTGCAAATTGCGGCCGAAACATCGCTTCATGGAAAGACTGTGGACGACACGCTGGCCCTGCTGGCCATGTATCCCCAGGTGAACGGCATCCTGGTGCTTACCGAGTCCGGCACGGAAACATGCGCCCTGGCCATGGGCCGCTCCCGGATGAATATCCCGCTGGTAGGCATGGATTGCGGGCAAAACCGCAATCTGTATTTGGAAAACGGCCAGGTGGATGCCATGGTGCTGGGCATGCCCTTTGCCATGGGGTACCTGGGCGTGCAATTTGCCATGCAGGCGCTGTCGGGGCAGAACATTCCCGCCTGGTACTATACGGAGAGCCGCGTCATCGACCGGGAGAACATGTACCTGCCGGAAAATCAGAAGCTGGCATTTCCGGTGCTGCAATAATGATATTATAGGGGCTGCCGATGTATTGGAGGGATGTATCATGAATGCATTGTCCAGGGAGCTTCACGATTTTCTTCTGAACAGGGGCGCTTCCCTGTGTGGTTTCGCGGACCTGAACGGGGTGGCGGAAGGCGGCTTGCCCGGCGGCGTAGCCGTGGCGGTGAGGCTGCCCGTTCCCATTTTGCAGTCCATCCAGGACGGCCCCAGCAGGGCTTATTTTGACGCCTATCACGCCATCAACGAAAAGCTGGATGGCCTGGCGGCAGCGGGGGCAAACTTTCTGGCGGAACGGGGATACAGCGTCCAGGCGCAGACCAGGGCGAATGTGAAGGAGCATCCGGGCTACCGCACGGACCTGCCCCACAAAACCGTGGCGACCAGGGCGGGCCTGGGCTGGATCGGCAAAAGCGCGCTGCTGGTGACCCGGGAATATGGCCCGGCGATCCGCCTTACCTCCCTTTTGACGGACGCGCCTTTGACCCCGGGCGAGCCCATGGACAGCTCCAAATGCGCAAATTGCACCGCCTGCATGGACCACTGCCCCGGGAAGGCCATCTCCGGAAGGCTGTGGGATGTGAAAACGGACAGGGATGCCTTTTTTGACGCCGCCGCATGCCGTGATGCGGCCAGGGCCCTTTCCAAGGAAAAGCTGAACGAAACAATCTCCCTGTGCGGCAAGTGCATTGAGGTTTGCCCGTATACCAGGAGGTATATGCGCCGCTTTTTGGAAAATGAAAGCGAAACGTTGTAAAAGCAACGGAAAGTATTTACCCTCATGGGTATACTACATATAAACAATGCGAAGGAGGCATACCTATGGGCAAGTTGCTTACGCAAAAGGTGACATGGGTGGGCAAGGTGGACTGGGAGCTAAAAAGATTCCATGGGGAGGAATACTCCACCTGGAAAGGCTCCTCCTACAATTCGTATCTTGTGCGGGATGAAAAGACGGCGCTCATCGATACGGTATGGCAGCCCTTTGACAAGGAGTTTGTTTCAAGGCTCAGGCAGGAGATCGATTTAAGCGATATTGACTATATCGTCATCAACCACGGGGAGATAGACCACAGCGGCGCGCTGCCGGAATTGATGCGCGCCATCCCCGGCAAGCCCATTTACTGCACGGCCAATGCCGTGAAGTCGCTGAAGGGCCACTACCATGAGGATTGGCGCTTCGTGCCCGTAAAGACGGGGGATACGCTTTCGCTGGGTTCCACGTCCCTGGTGTTCGTGGAGGCGCCCATGCTCCACTGGCCGGATTCCATGTTCACCTACCTGACGGGGGAGAATATCCTCTTTTCCAACGATGCCTTCGGCCAGCACTACGCCACCGAATCGCTGTACAATGATGTGGTGGACCAGGCGGAGCTGTATGGCGAGGCGGAGAAGTATTACGCCAACATCCTGACGCCCTTTTCGCCGCTGGTGCTCAAGAAGATCAAGGAAGTACTGGCGTTGTCGCTGCCGGTGGATATGATCTGCCCCAGCCATGGCGTGATCTGGAAGAACAATCCCGCGCAGATCGTGGAGCAGTACCTGAAGTGGGCCGATAACTATCAGGAGAATCAAATCACCCTCATTTACGATACCATGTGGAATGCCACCCGCAAGATGGCGGAGGCCATTGCCGCCGGCATCCGGGACAAGGATGATACCGTAACGGTGAAGCTGCTGCATGCCTCCAAGGCGGACAAGAACGATATCATTACCCAGGTGTTCCGCTCCAAAGCCATCCTGCTGGGCTCTTCCACCATCAACAACGGTTACCTGTCCGCTTTGGGTGGATTGTTGGAGATGATGCGTGGCCTGAAATTTCAAAATAAGAAGGCGGCCGCCTTCGGCAGCTACGGCTGGAGCGGCGAGGCGGTAAAGCTGCTGTCCAAGGGGCTTGCGGAAGCAGGATTCCCTTTGATCAACGACGGGCTGCGCGCCATGTGGGTGCCGGATGAAAAAATGCTGGCCGCATGCTTTGCCTACGGGCAGGAGATTGCCGCCGGTACCCGGTCATAAGCGGTTGATTGCCGCCTCCCCCCGCTGTCTGCGGGCGGGAGGCGGTTTTTCTATTCCCGTACCCCTTGTCAAAAATGCCGTGGTATGGTGTATAATGGGTTATAACATACGCGTAAAGGGGGATGGCCATTGATCCTTTCGGGAAAAG
Source organism: Bacillota bacterium (assembly GCA_023458835.1). Classification (GTDB taxonomy): domain Bacteria; phylum Bacillota; class Clostridia; order Christensenellales; family Aristaeellaceae; genus JAEWAH01. Next base: position 552 of record JAEWWY010000581.1, on the reverse strand, counting down.
AAATACAAAGGTGCCTGGGCAAGGAAATCATCATCGAGCCCTTTCAGGAAAGCAGGCTCAACCCCAACAGCTACAACCTGACGCTGCATCACATGCTGCTCACCTATGACAATACCGTGCTGGATATGAAAAAGCCCAACGCGGCCAGTGAGCTTCAGATTCCGGACAGCGGCCTTACCCTCACCCCGGGCCGGCTGTATCTGGGCCGGACCAATGAATATACGAAAACGGAAAAATACGTGCCCATGTTGGAGGGGCGCTCCTCCATCGGGCGGCTGGGGCTGTTCATTCATGTTACCGCGGGGTTTGGGGATGTGGGCTTTTCAGGCTTCTGGACGCTGGAAATGTTCTGCGTGCAGCCCATCGTCATCTACCCGGGGGTGGAAGTCTGCCAGATCTATTACCATACCGTCCAGGGGGATTATGTTCCCTATCAAAGCGGGAAGTATCAAAATAATACGGGCATTCAGCCCAGCCTTTTGTACCGGGATTTTGAAAAGGAAAAGAAGTAAGGCAATGGAGGTTTTTTCATGAAGGTTTTGCTCATCAACG
>JAEWWY010000580.1 GCA_023458835.1 Bacillota bacterium | reverse complement strand
CTGCCATTGCACTCATAGTGATGGTTCATATTCCCGGATAGCGTGCTGGTCCCGTATATAGCGTAAATCCGCATTTATGAGAATACAGCGAGGGCGGCCCAGGGCGCCGCGTCCTGCGCTTTAATGTGATGAATAACGGGAAGGGGGAAGCGTTGCGTTAAATGGCCCTGGAAGGCAAGCGTGTAATCCTCCGCCATGTCTTTTATCAGTCGGAGAACAGAAGCCACAAGGTATCCCGGCATCACCGGCGATGCGTACTGGCGCACCCTGGAAATGGGCAATATCCGCGTGCACATGGTGGAGTATACACCGGGATATGTGGCCGACCACTGGTGCCAGCGAGGGCATATGCTGCCAGGCGGCGGAGGATTTGAGTTCCCACAGATCCATGACGCAGACGGGGACGAAACTGTTCATTGTGGATTGATTGTAAATAGGCCATAAAGCGCCGCTCCCTGCTCCCAGCATCCGGGCTATCTTGCGTACGCCTCAAACACGTTGTCGTGGGTGATGGTCTTAAGCGTCTGTTCATCTACACCGATGGACGGAAGGTTCGGGAGCAGCTCATCCAGCATGCTTGTATATCCGCGTACAGGGCCGCCGTCTGCAAAGCGTGGATTGTACCAGCCGGAATCCATGCTTAGCAGGATTTTGCGGGCGAACCCATCGTCTAAAAGACGCTGAACGAGCGCAAGCGTGTTTTCCGGATGATAATCTATGCTCAGGTACGCGCCGCGCTCGCCTACGCGCCGGATGATCCGGTCATCCCTCTCCGCCGAAGCGTGGAACCAGATGAAGCGCGAGGCCTCGACCCCTTCTTCGGCCAGGATGTCCAGTATCCTCTCCGCCACCTGGCCGTTCACCGTGTGGCTGCAGATGGCGGCGCCGGTCACAAGAGATGCCCGGCAGGCCGCGCGGAGCAGCTTTTTCTCACAGCCGGTCATACCATCGTCCGAGGTGCCCAGCTTGATAAAGCCGGCGCGCACATCCGTTCCCTCAATATGGTCGTTCAGCTCACCGGTCATCTGCGCGGCCAGCGCGTCGATCCCGGCATCATATGTTTTTTCCGTGATCCAGGGTTCCCGGTAGAACCCGGTGGCGAGGGCAACGGGCATACCGCATTCCCGTGCAACCATGGTTACGATGTCCGCCCGCCGGCCTACGCCCTCGGGCGTGGCTTCACAGATCAGCGTGACGCCTTTTTCCTTTGCCTCAGATAAGTGGGGCCTTATCATGCGCAGCACATCGCCGGCATTGGCATCGCGGTATGCCCACGCCGGCGCTTCGCCGGTTTCCGTGAAGATATGCTCGTGGGGGAGGGCGAGGCTGAAATCATCAAAGGCAAGCGCACCCGCGGTCGTATAGATATGTTTCATTTTTTACTCCTTTGTAAGCTGCATCCGGCTTCCGGTTACGCGTTCCGCTTTCAGCTTTATTCCAATCATACCCATATTTTACTACATTCACATCCTATATGCAATGAAACCAGGGAATTCAAGTCCGCCCCCTCTTGATAAGCGATAACATTCCGGATACAATAATGCCAGATATTGAAATATACCGGAGATACTGCTTTTATCTTTGAGGAATGATCATGAACCGATATTACTATGCAGATGTCATTTCGGGTTTTCTGGGGGAGAACCGTTTCCACATCTTTGGCAAACTGGCGGCCAATCATCCATTTGCCACGGAAGACCTGCAGAAGAACACGTGGCTGGCGCAAATCGATATTCTCAAGCATGAGCTGGCAAATCTTCCGGAAGGCAATGTTTTGTTCGAGTATACCATTCCCCGTATCGGCGACAGGGTCGACAATATTGTCCTGCACCAGGGGATCGTGTTCCTGCTGGAATTCAAAGTCGGCGACCATGCCTATTTGAAAGCCGCCATGGATCAAGTGATGGATTATGCGCTGGATTTGCGCTGCTTTCATAAGGAAAGCCACAGCAAGTTTCTTGTTCCGGTTCTGGTGGCCACGGAAGCGCCCGCCGAAACTTCACAAATCCAATTTGTCGATCACCGGATGCTGGCGCCGCTCAAATGCAACCGGAAAAACCTCGGAAGCACCCTTGCCGATATCGCCGCGGGCTATGGCCGCGCTCCGTTTCCAGCCCGGGAATGGATCGATTCGCTTTATATGCCGACGCCTACGATCATTGAGGCTGCCCAGGCGCTTTATCGCGGGCACCGTGTAGAGGATATTTCCAGAAATGATGCCAGTGCCATCAATTTGACCCGGACGACAGATGCGATCAACCGGATTATCGATGATAGCAAGGCAAACCGCCGCAAGTCGATTTGCTTTGTAACCGGTGTTCCGGGGGCAGGGAAGACGCTTGCAGGCCTTAACCTGTCGGTGGAGCGGCAGAGGATCGATGAAAATGAGCACGCGGTATTCTTGTCGGGCAACTTTCCACTGGTTGCCGTGCTGCAGGAAGCCCTTGCCCGGGATAAATGCCGGCGCAGTCCCATTTCCAAAACCGCGGCGCTCCGCGAGGTCAAGGATTTTATCCAGATCATACATCATTTTCGTGATGACGCGATATCAACCAAAGCTCCGCCTTATGAAAAGGTTGCTATCTTTGATGAAGCCCAGCGCGCCTGGACACAGGAGCAGCTTTCCCGCTTCATGAAAGAAAAGAAGGGCATCTATGATTTCAAACAGTCGGAGCCGGAGTTTTTGATCAGCATCATGGACCGCCATGATGATTGGGCAACGGTCATTTGCCTGATAGGCGGCGGGCAGGAAATCAATACCGGCGAGGCAGGCCTTTCCGAGTGGTTCAAAACCTTGAAAAAGAGCTTTTCAAACTGGGATGTGTATATGTCAGATAAGATTACCGATGCGGAATACTTAAACGGTATGGAAGATATGGACCTGTCTGACGGCGTCCATATCGAAGGGGATTTGCATCTGAATGTATCCCTCCGTTCCTTCCGAAGTGAAAAAGTATCGGCGTTTGTTAAAGAATTGCTGGATGTAAACAAGAATCAGGCCCGTGCGCTTTATGCAGAATTCAAGGATGTATATCCCATTGTTTTGACACGGGATCTTCAGGCGGCCAAAGCTTGGATCCTGAGCCAGGCCAAAGGGTCGCAGCGCTATGGCATTACAGCGAGCTCCGGCGCCGGGCGCCTGCGCGCTCACGGGATATGGATACAGAGCAAGATCGACGCTCCGACATGGTTTCTAAACGGCAAGGACGATGTCCGCTCTTCCTACTTTTTGGAGGAAGCAGCAACAGAATTCGATATACAGGGCCTTGAGCTGGATTGGAGCATCGTCTGCTGGGATGCCAATATGCGCTTCAACGGATATTCGTTTGAATACTTTCAATTCCGGGGCAGCCGTTGGGAGCGCGTGAATCAGCCTATGAGGGTCCTGTACCTCAAAAATGCCTACCGTGTACTGCTTACCCGCGCCCGTCAAGGCTTTGTGATCTTCATACCCAACGGTGCCGAGACGGATTCGACCCGTGATCCCGCCTTCTATCATGGTGTATACGAATATTTGAGAGCGGTTGGGATTCCTGAAATATGACCTTCGTATTGGCGAAACCGTCTTGATATAACAGGCAGGGCATAACGCCCTTGACCCCGCCGCTAGAAGGAGGGATGCAAAGGCGGTACCTCTTTCCCGTTGTGACGCGTCTTTTTTTATGATAGAATGCATATAACCCTTCAGGACGGATGGCGCCATCACCGCCGTTTGTCTATTTTGTTTGTTCTGAGGGGGATGTGCATGAACGGCTTGGAGCTGATGGCAACGGCGCTGGCCGTATCGCTGGATGCACTGGCGGCATCGGCGGCTACGGGAGCGCTGCTGAAGGGGGCAAAGCTTCGGCATGCATTGAAGGTTGGCGCGTGCTTCGGGCTGTTTCAGGCGGTGATGCCGGCCATCGGACTCATGGCGGGGCGGGGATTGCACGCTTGCTTTTTGATGCTGGACCATTGGGTGGCATTTGGGCTTTTATGCATTACCGGGGCACGCATGATCCAGGAGGAATTGCGGGATTGTCCCGGGGAGGAGCCTCCTCAGAACCCCATCCAACTGGGCAGGCTGCTTTTGCTGGGTGCGGCCACCAGCATGGACGCCCTGGCGGTGGGGGTATCCCTGGCGGTATCGGGGGAGTACGCCGTGCAGCACGCGCTGGTGATCGGCCTGACCACCTTTGTGCTGTGCACGCCGGGGGTGCTGCTGGGCGCCAGGCTCAAGGGCCTTCTGCAGCGAAGGGCCGGGGTGGCCGGCGGCATGATCCTGCTGGTGATCGGGGCAAAGATATTGATAGAGCATTTGCTGAAAGGAATATAGCATGGAGGCGGATGGACTGCAAAAGGCCCGGGATCTGCTGGAGGGCGTTACGCCCCTTGCCTTTGACTGCGGGAGGCGGTGCTCAGCCGCCTGCTGCCAGGGGGGCGGCGAGGATGGCATGCTGCTTTTTCCGGGGGAGGAGCGGTATTACGCGGGCTGCTCCTGGGCACGGATCATGGAGGACAGGCTGGGCAAGCGGCTCGTATGCCGCGGAATGTGCCAAAGGGAGAACCGGCCCCTGGCCTGCCGCATCTTCCCTCTGGTGATCCGCATGTCCGGGCAGGAGGAAGGCCGTCTCAAAGCGAATATCATCATGGATGTACGGGCCTGGCCAGTATGCCCGCTGATGCAAAGCGGCAAAAAAGGCCTGAAGGATGCGTTTGTCAGCGCCGTCCGCCAGGTGGCGAAGCATCTTTTGCAGGAGGACAAGCACCGGGTATTTTTATCTTTGCTTGCGCGGGAATTGAACGGATACGAAGAGATGAAGCAATCATTCCTTGCCGGGAGGGATATATGATGTGGGTGAAGGATTGCGCCTGGGTGGAAAGCCATGGCACGGGAGAGGGCGGGCTCTTGCTCCAAGGGGATGCGGCGCAGCTTTCCAGAAGGCTGCTTTCTGAATTTGCCGGACAGGTGCAGTGCCTGTATATCGACCCGCCCTTTTTGACGGGGGATGTGTTCCAGCACCGGATGCGGGTGGGGGAGGAAGGCTGGCGAACGGGCCGGCATCAAATCGTGCTGCCCGCGTATGTTGACCGGTATCCGAATAAAGAGGCGTATCTTGCTTTCATGCGGGAGATGTTGACCCTGGCCCACGGCTTGCTGCGGGAGACCGGGGTCTTCTTTTTGCATATCGATTACCGGATGCATGCGTATCTGAAAATTTTGTGCGATGAAATCTTTGGTGAAAAAAATCTGGTGAACGAAATTATCTGGGTATATCAAACCGGCGGGCGGGCAGTGAAGCATTTCAGCCGCAAGCATGATATTCTGCTGTTCTACAAAAAGGGCGAGGAGTATTTTTTTGATATCACCAAGACGCCCATCAGCAGGGTGGAGAACCGGGCAAATCATATGCGCCGCCATGTGGACGAGCAGGGCCGGACTTTCCGCACCATCCGGGCGAACGGCAAAACGTATACTTATTATGACGATGAACCGGCCTATCCCAGCGACGTGTGGACAGATGTGAGCCACCTGCAGCAAAAGGATCCCCAAAGAACAGGCTACGATACTCAAAAACCCCTGCGTCTGCTGGAAAGGATACTCCTGACCACAACACAGCCCGGTGATCTCGTAGCGGATATCTGCTGCGGCTCGGGCACCACCCTGGCGGCGGCGGCCAAAAATGGGCGGCGGTTCCTTGGTGTGGACGCGGGGGCTGGAGCGGTATCTGTAAGCCGGAAGCGGCTCCTTGACCAGGACTTTTTGTTGGAATGGCCCTGTGCGGCTGTGGAGGCACAGCTTGACGCGGACATGCGGCCCGGCCTTGGATTTTATGAGGTGGCTCTGAAACGGTATACGCTGGAGCCGGAGGTGGAGGCGGGACTGAAAAAAATTCCGGCGGGATTTTCTTTGGGTCCTTTGGACGCGGTGGATCAATGGTCGGCGGGATATCTGAAAGAGGGTGTATTCGTGTCCCACGGCCATGCCGCAAGGCTGAAGCATTGCCCGGAGCTTGCGCCCGTGCTGGAGGTGCCCATGCTGACGGGGCAGCCGGCCATTGAGGTGGTGGATGTGCTGGGGCGCAGGAGCATCTGGAGATATGAATGAGTGTTGCGCAACGGTTTGCCGCTGATGATGACCGGATGACAATCATTTGAAAAGAGGATATTTCCATGCAATTTGGCATGCCGACGCTGCTTGAAACAAGGAGCCTGGAGGAATGCGCCGCCCTGTGCCGGGAGCTTGGGCTCCAATTTATTGAGCTGAACATGAACCTTAAGCAATACCAGGCGGCGGATTTGGATGTAAAGGCATTTGCGGACATAGCCCGGAGATATGGGATATTCTACACCATCCATCTGGATGAAAACCTGAACCCCTGCGATTTCAATCCGCTGGTGGCAAAGGCGTATACGGATACGGCGCTTATGACGATAGAAGCAGCCAAGCAGCTTCAGGTGCCGATCCTCAACATGCATTTGAGCCATGGCGTGCACTTTAAGATGCCCGATGAAAAAATCTATTTATTCGATGCGTATTTGGATACGTATAGGAACAGTATGCTGGCGTTCCGGGATGCGTGTGAAGAAGCAATCGCCGGTTCCGGGATCAGGCTGTGTATTGAAAACACGGACGGGCATCATCATCTGTTCGCGCAAGAAGCCTTGCAATTGCTGCTTGAAAGCGATGTCTTTGCCCTCACCTTCGACATAGGCCATAACCATGGCATCGGGGGAGGGGATGAAAACATCATCCTGCAATATGAAAGCAAGCTTTGTCACATGCATATGCATGACGCTGTTGGAAAAGCATGCCACCTGGCGTTGGGCACCGGGGAAATTGATCTTGAAAAATACTTTGAGCTTGCCCGGAAGCTGGATTTGAGCATCGTGCTGGAAACGAAGACCATAGAGGGGCTAAGGCGATCCGTAGCCTATGTGGATGCATATAACGAACGGCGTAATCCCCGGCAGGCACCATATTGAGTTTTTGGGGTGGGGTACGGGGCGTCTATTTCAAAAGATGCCTTCCCTGTATTCTGCCCTGTATCTCCTAATCCTCCGCGAAGCGGTAGCCGACGCCGATTTCGGTAAGGATGAAGCGGGGATGCAGCGTATCCCTTTCGATCTTGCGGCGGAGGTTGGCCATGAAGACGCGGACAGCCTTGGGGTCGCCGGTCTCGCCATAGCCCCAGACTTCCTTGATGATATAGTTGTGGGTGAGCACCTTGCCCTTGTTGGCGATCAAAAGCAGCAAAAGGCGGTATTCCATGGGCGTCAAATGGACCTCCCTGCCGTCCACGGTGACGCGGCGCTTTTCCTGATCCACCAGGAGGCCGCCGAAAGAGAACACGGTGCCCTGGGCAGGCTGCTGGGCCTTGCGGCGCACCACCGCGCGGATGCGGGCCAGAAGCTCGCCCATGTGAAAGGGCTTGACGATGTAATCATCCGCGCCGCTGTCCAGGGCGTCAATCTTTTCCTGCTCCTGGCCCCTGGCGGAAACCACCAGGATGGGCACCTGGGAAAAGGAGCGGACGGTTTTGATGACCTCCAGCCCATCCATATCCGGCAGGCCCAGGTCCAGCAGGATGAGGCTGGGGTTATTGGCGTAGCAAAGCGCCAGCCCTTCCTGGGCGGTGGAGGCGATGACCGTTTGATACTGTTCCTTTTTCAGGGACAGGGCCAGAAAATTTGCAATGTAATGATCGTCCTCAATGATGAGGATTGTGAAGTCCTGATCCATGGTATTCCCTTTCTATGCGTTATTCTCCCCTTGGCAGGGTGAACACGAATCTTGCGCCGCCTTCCTGTTTGTTTTCGGCCTGTATGGTTCCTCCGTGGGAAGCCACCACCGCCTTGCAGATGGCAAGCCCCAGGCCCAGGCCCCGCTGGCCGTCCAATACCTTGCTGCTTTTTTGCACAAAGCCTTCAAACAAGGTATCCAGAATGGCAGGATCAATGCCGGGCCCATTATCGCACACCTCAAAGGCCACCTCCTTTTCCGCCGGGGTGACGGTAAGAGTGATAGCGCTGCCGGGGGGCGTGTGGCGCACGGCGTTGTCCAGAAGGTTGATGATCACCTGGGCCACAAGCTTGATGTCCATGGGCACTGTCACCACATCCTCCGGCAGGCTGACCGTTAGGTGCCTTTCCTGCATCAGGGGGGAAACATGCTTGACGGCTTCGTTCACCGCGTCGTCTACCACCTCTTCCTCCCGGCGCAGAAAGAGGCGGCTCTCCTGG
>JAEWWY010000579.1 GCA_023458835.1 Bacillota bacterium | reverse complement strand
TCAGCGGCATCGGGAGTGTTCATGATCACACAGATCTGCTTGACCGGGATTTGCAGTTTCCGCAGGATGATGATTTGCTGTACGCGCTTGAGCGCGGCCTCATCGTAAAGCCTGTACGCGTTGTCTTCATTTCTCAGGCTCTGAATCAGCCCCACTTGCTCGTAATATCGCAGCATCCGCGCGGAAATATCGTATGCCCTTGAAACCTGGCTGATCGTATGGAGTTCCACAAATTCATCGCCTTCCAAATGTTTTAAGATGATTATAAAGCATGACATCGTGTCAATGTCAAGCCAATACTAAGGGAGAACATGATAATTCATCGGGCCATGATCAGAACTGCTCATGTGCTGCCCGCCTGAATTTTGACCTGTATGGCATACCTAAGCTATTTCAACGTACTTTGTTGTATCGTTTTCAAGGGTATTTCGCCCCTGCGGGGCGACCAAAGGGCTTGACCGCCGCCCTTTGGAAACCTTCGGCCCCAGCGTCCAAGAAACAGGCCGCAGATGCCGTTGGCCCTGGACGGCTTGCAGCTTGCTTGACAAGTACACACAAATATTGTATACATACTGCATATTCCCTCCCAAATTGATGCCCGCGCAACATTGCTGCAATTCCATTCCCAAGTCCGCAAAAAGCACAAATGCCGCTCTGTACGCATAGCGCGGAGAAAGCGACAGGTACCATGTTATACATTCGCCTTTTCAAGTTCATTTCAGCGGTTCTTTGTACCGCCTTGCTGGCCGGCTGCGCATTGGGCGAACCCAAGGCGCAGCCCACGCAAACTCCAGCCCGCGCACGGCTGGGTGTGTTCTCTTGGCACACAAAGAACATGGCTGAGGAAGAAGCGCGTGAGAAAATGTTTGATATCCTGCTTCAAGTGGGTGCAAACGAGGTATACCAACTTATGAATGCAAAAGCCGCCCCGTCTTTTTTGAAGCGGGCAAAGGAATTGCAGATCGACGTGTACGTGCTGGCCGGCCAGCCGGAATGGGGGCTGGATACCGCTGCCAGGCGGATGCTGGAGGAAGTGGACCGCGTGGCGGCACTGCGGGCGCAATTGGGCGACGCGGGCCCGGCCGGTCTGATGCTGGACGTGGAGCCATACCTGACGGATGCCTATAAGGCCAAGCCGGAGCGCACGATGGATAAGTACCTGGCTGCCCTGCGCAAGACCTATGCCTACGCGCAGGAAGCAGGCGTTCCGCTGATCGTGTGCATCCCGTATTTCTTTGACACCAAGGGATATACCGCTCAACTGAATGCGCTGATCGAAGAGGCATGCGATGCGGTAGCCGTAATGAACTACCAGAAGAAGGACGAGATCGGCCAGATTAAGACGGAGATGGCTGCCGCCAAGCGGGCAGGCAAGCGGCTGATCCATATCTACGAATTGCAGCCGCCCGGATCCCATGACCTGACCGAGCGCAATACCTACCACCGGGATGGCTTGCCCGCCGTGTGGGATAGCCGTGACAAACTTCTGGCTTATTTCAATGATGACGGGCTTTCCTTTGCCTTGCATGACTACGCCACCTTGCGGGAGATGATTGCCCATGAATGAAGTGCTTCGCCAAGAGAAGAAATATCTGATTTCCCTGACCAAATACTATGAGCTGAGCCACACGCTTACGCAGGCGCTGCATTTGGACAAGCATAGCGCGGGTGACGGCTACTCCATCCGCTCGCTCTACTTCGACACGCTGGAAGAGAAGGATTACGTGGAGAAGGAGGATGGGGTGGAGGTGCGGCGCAAGATCCGGCTGCGCAACTACGGACCCCATATGCCCTACGCCATGCTGGAAATGAAGCAAAAGCAGGGCAGCAACCAAAAGAAACGTTCCCTTCGCGTATCGCGTGAGGATGGGGCCGCGCTCTGCCGGGGGCGGTACGGGGTGCTGCTCAAGTATCCGGACCCCTTTGCCGCCGAGTGTTATGCCCTGATGCATACCCAGTGCTACCTGCCCAAGGCGGTGGTGGAATACCGCCGCAAAGCGTTTATGGCCAAGGAGAACCAGATTCGCATCACGTTCGACCACCACATTACGGGCACCGAGGCGAATTTCGATATCTTCTGTGCAAACCTCCTGCAGTATACCCTGCTGGACCCGTATCTGGTAGTGCTGGAAGTCAAGTACAACGGATTTTTGCTGAGCTATATCAAGGATATGTTAACAACTGTGAACTTAAGCGAGCTGTCGGTAGGCAAGTATAGCCTGAGCCGGGCCGTAACCACCCATTATCGATTCTAATACACACAGCAATGGGAGTAAAATACTATGAAGGACGTCCTGCGCACCATTTTGGAGCAGAACCGGACGCTGACTTTTAACGACCTTATTCTCAACATCCTGGCGTCGGTTCTGTTTGGGTTGATTATCTACCTGTCGTACTGGTATACACACGCGGGCACAACATACAGCAAAAAGTTCAATGTGACGCTTCTGACGCTCACCGTGCTGACGGCCACTGTCATGACGGTCATCGGCAACAACGTGGCGCTGTCGCTGGGCATGGTGGGCGCCCTGTCCATCGTGCGCTTCCGCACGGCGCTCAAGGACGCGCGCGACACAACGTACATCTTCTGGACCATCGTGGTAGGCATCTGCTGCGGCGTAGGCGATTACGTGGTCGCGGGCATCGGTACGGCGGCGGTGTTTGTGGTGCTTATGCTTCTGGGGCGCGTGCGCAATGAAAACCGTATGCTGCTGATCGTGCGCGGCGAAGGGGGCAAGGAGATTGAGATCGAGGGGCTTGTGTTCCAAATCTACCGCGCGAAGGCGCTGATGCGGGTCAAGAATACCACCCCCGACGCGGTGGAGATGATCTTTGAGCTCGACCGCAGTACATATGACTCCGCACACAAAACGCAGGGCAATATCGTTCAGAAGATGTACGCATTGGGCGGCATCGAATATGTCAACATCGTCGCGCAGAGCGACGAGATCACGGGCTAAGGCAATGCTTAAACGAAGCGGACAAATGATGATGATGCTGACCGTGCTGGCGCTGGCGGCCGGGGGTATATTTTCTGCGCTTTCCGGCAAAACGGCCTACACCCGCGTGTACCAGCACCGCACCGCGATGCAGCCGGGCGGGATCCCAAAGGGCGAGGCGGGTTTCGTGACGCATCTGCCCATCCTCACGATCCAGACGAATGGGCAGAACGTACCGGGCGAACGCAACAAAAATGATGAGGACGGCATCAAGCTGTACACGCTGGCGGAGGACGGAGATACGCGAATCACCGCCGACCTGGCGATGTACGATGGTGGGAGCGCCAACCGGCTTTCCGACACTGCTCAAATGTTAAGCCGCGCGCGCATCCGCTATCGGGGCAACTACTCCCGCTGGTTTTACAAAAAATCGTATGCCATCTCGCTGGTTGGGGAGGACGGGCACAGCGAGAACCCCCAATCGCTTTGCGGTTTGCCCGCCCACGATGAATGGGTGCTGCACGGCCCGTGGATCGACCGTACGCTGGTGCGCAACTACCTGGGCTATAACATTGCGGGCGAGGTAATGCCTTATGCTCCCAACGTGCGCTTTGTGGAGCTGTTTGTTAATGGAGAATACCACGGGGTGTACCTCCTTGTGGAACCCATTACCAGGGGACAGGGCCGCGTATCGTTAAGAAAGCCGGACGATGGCAAGAATATTACCAGCTTCATCGTGCGCTGGGATCGCGCGAGCAAGGGCGACCAAAGGCTGAACAATTTTACCTATTACACCTACCGGGCCGATCTCTCGGCGCTGGACGTGCGGTATCCGGGCAAAAAGCTTATCACGCCGGGGCGCATGGAACACATCGAACAGACCATCAGCAAGATCGAGAAGACGCTGTATTCAGCCGACCTGAGCGATGCGAAGAAGGGCTATTTCAAATACCTTGACCTGAATTCGTTCGCGCGGTATTTTGTGCTCAACGAATTCTTCCGCAATGTGGATGCAGGCCGCTACTCGACCTTCCTGTATAAGGACGTGCGCGGCAAGGTAGGCCTGGCCGTCTGGGATTTTGACAACGCGGGCGACAATTACATCGACCGTGCCTGGGACGAGCAGGGCTTTACGATGCAAAACGCGCCGTGGTTCTCAGTGCTGCTGATGGACGAGATATTCGTCAACCGGGTGATCGACGAATACCGCCGCCTGCGTGAGGGGGCGCTGAACGAGGAATACCTGCTGCGCACCATCGATGAGACGGTGACGTATCTTGGCGACGCGGTAGGGCGCAACTATCAAAAATGGGATCGCGCATTCGACCTGGAAGACTACAACGGCTTGGATTATCTGATTCCGGTGGAGCGCAACCACGCAACGCACGCGGAGTCGGTTCAGCAGTTCAAGTCGTTCATCATCGCACGGGGGCGATGGCTGGACGAACACATCGAAACGCTAAAGCAATACTGTCAGGACAGCAAGAATGCCAACATCCTGATTCAGTAAGAGGAACGGGGTATGAAGAAATTTGTAATCGCCGCCGCCATGCTGGCGCTGCTGGGCTTGTGGATGTGGTACGCGTTTTACTACCAGGGTTTTTACATTGATCTGAATCCCAGCGCGCCTGTAACGGTGCAGTTCAAAGCCAGGGGGAAGGACCTTTACATGCGCGGCGCGGATGGGGCCTGGCAGCCGTTTCAGGTGCGCGGCGTGGTGCTGAACAGCAGTTTGCCCGGCTTTCTCCCCACCGATCATCAGCCCGATGAGGCGATGTATCTTCATTGGATGGAGCAGATCGGCGAATTGGGGGCCAATACCATCCGCGTATACACCGTGATGGACGACGCGTTTTATAACGCGCTGCATACCTATAACACCAGCAGCAGGCAGCCCCTATACCTGCTGCAATCCATCCGCGTGACAGATCAGATGAATAACAGCGCCGGCGACGCGTACGACATGGGCTTCGCGCAGAGCCTTTTGCGCGACGCGATGGACGTGGTGGACGTGATCCACGGGCGGAAGAATATCGCCCTTAACAACGCCAAAGGCAGCGGCACCTACCGCAAAGACGTATCCGCCTGGGTGCTGGGCTTCATCGTAGGGCAAGAGTGGAACGCCGCCACCATCGCCTACACCGACCACCGGGGCCGCCCGAGCTCGTACGCTGGGGAATACATCCGCACGAAGGAAGGGGCCACGGCGTTCGAAGCGATGCTCGCCCGGGTGATGGATCGGCTGGCAAGCTACGAGAGCAGAAAGTACAAGGCGCAGCGGCTAATCAGCTTCATTAACGACCCGCAGCACGACCCGTTCGCCTACGAGCAGCAATACGCCAAGCGGATCGCCAAATTCAATCAACTGGATATCGAGCAGATCGAGGGTACGGAGCTGTTTGAGCCGGGGCTGTTCGCCGCGTACCGGGCATACGTATTCTGCCCGAACTTCTGGGCGTACTTGTCGAAGGACCAGTTGCAAAAGTTGAGCGATATATCCAGCCGCGTGGATCGCGGCCTGTACTATGAGGGCTATACACAGTTGCTGGCCGAGTACCATACGATGCCGGTCGTCATCGTCAGCTATGGCTACTCGTCGGCGCGCGGCATCGACAGCCTTCAGTACGGAGACCGGCTGACCGAGCGCCGCCAAGGGGAGATGCTGGTAAAGGCGTATGACGACATCGTAGCCTCCGGCTGCAGCGGAGCAGTCATCTCGGGTTTTGCGGATAACTGGGGGCAGCGCACGTGGAACACTTCGTACGCGGTGGAACTTACGCACGCGCAGATGTGGCATGATCTGCAAACCAACGCGCAGGGCAACGGCCTGCTGGCCTTTGACCCTGGGGAAACGGCACGCCTTGTGACGGTGGACGGGGATTCCGCCGAATGGGGCGGGATGGAGCCATTGATCGAGCAGGACGGACGGAAGCTGTATGCCCAGTATGACGAGGAAGGGCTGTACCTGTGCGTCACCGGCGATGTATCTCCCGACACGCCGCTGTACATCCCCATCGACACGACGCCAAAGTCTGGAAGCAGCACTTTTCCGGACGCGGGGCTGCGCTTTAACCGCGCGGCCGACTTTGTGCTCCGCCTGCAGGGCAAGCACGGCAGCAGCAGCCTTATGGTGCATGCGCGATATGAGGCACGCCGCGCCAACTTTTTCTTCGAGACCACA
>JAEWWY010000578.1 GCA_023458835.1 Bacillota bacterium | reverse complement strand
CGGTACCAGGGCCGGTATGGCTGCCGATGGTTGTTCCGATGTGGTTGATCAAAACCTTGCCGTCAAGCCTTGGAAAACGCGCCTCCACAAGCTCCGCCACCTGCCGCGCGTCCTCATGGCAGGCGGATTGGGAAATAAAGCACTTCCCCGTATAATTCAGCCCATCCCGGGCGTATTTCTCCATACGGTCCACAATTTCTGCGATCACCCGTTTTTTGGTGCGTATCTTGGCGCGGGGGACCAGCCGGCCCAGATGGTCCATATTCAGCAGCGGACAGATATTCAGGATCGAGCCGAACATGCCCGCCGCTTTGGATATCCGGCCTCCCCTTACATAGGCGGAGAGATCCGTGGAAAAAAACCAGTGATGAAGCCGCAGCCTGTTTGCATTTGCCCACTGGTACAACTCGTCAATGCCCTTGCCGCTGTCCCGAAGGTCCGCCAGCATATCCATGAGCAGCCCGTAGCCGGAGGATGCGCCAAGGGAATCCACCACATATACCTTTCGCGCAGGGAACCGCTCCCTGGCGATCATGGCCGCGTTTTCGGCGGAACTGTGCGTTCCGGAGATGCCTGAGGACAGCGTCAGGTGCAGGATGTCCTTTCCCTGCTCCAGCATCCCTGAAAAGTAATCCAGGTATTCGGACATGTTCACCTGGGAGGTCCTGGTTACGGCCCCGCCGGCCATGGCTTTGTAAAACGCATCAAAGGGCATTGACTGGCCAAGGTCGTCATCGTAATCCACGCCGTCCAGGGAATAGTGGAAGGGAATGTAGGCGATGTTTCTTCTTTCAAAGTGCTCTTTGCTTAAATCGGCTGTGGAGCAGCAGCTCAAAACAAAATCAGCCATGGGATCCTCCTTGTGCAGCGGTATGGCAAAAGTAATCTGCCTCCCTATCATACCCAAGAAATGGGCCCTGCACAATCTACCGGCGCGTTTTTAGGCTCTACAATAAAAGCAAAGGGAGTAGAGCCGGTTTTAAAGGACTCTACTCCTTTTTTGAGGGGCTCTCCAAATCGTAGAATGCGTGATTTTTCTTCCTTTTGATCCGGAAGCTTAAAAAAACCACCACTTCCGCAGGGGGGACCACCAGAAAAAGCTGCCACAAGTGGTATGGAAGCAAGGCGATGTAAATGGTGAAGATGACGCTTGCCACCAGGGTGGCGACGATGTACATGTTGTACCTGCCACCCCGCCAGATGGAATGGAGCACCAGATACGTGATCAGAGACACGGGAACGGCATATACAAACACGCTCCACTCCACACGCCCCAGCATCCAGATTACCGCAAAAGCCAAAACAGCAAGCGTCCAAATACCGGCGATGGCGACCATGGTAATGGCCGAAATGCTGTATTTGTGCAGGAAGTCCTTGGGCTCCTGATCCCTGGGCATCTTCCACTGGTCATGGGCGCTGAGCAAATCATCCACGGAAACATGAAACAGCCCGCTGATCTGCTTTAAAACAAGCACATCCGGCAAGGCATCCGCCCGCTCCCATTTGGAGATGGTTTTATCCGAATAATTCAGCTTTTCTCCCAATTCGGCCTGCGTCATGCCCGCGTGGGTGCGCAGCTTTATCAGGTTGCTGGCTAAAGCAAGCCTTGCTTCATCCACGTTTGCCCCTCCTTCTTCCCAGCTATTTTATTACAGAATATAAGGAAAAAGCAAGGGAAAAACGGATGCTCCAGGCCGGAGCGAAAGGCCGGCCCGAAAGCGGAAAGCGGACTTCCCGCGCAAAGGCTTCCCCTTTGAGGGGAAGCTGCCGGCGAAGCCGGCTGATGAGGTGTTACCGGCCGAACGGATATTCGCAGCAAAATACCCTACCCGGCACCGCGCGCCGCCTTCCCCCAAAAGGGAAACCTCAAGGAATACAGCATGCGCCTGCTTTCATCCCTTGCGCGCCGGCGCCATATGGATGGCCATGCCCTCAACGCTGTCCAACGCCTCGGTAACGCCTTCGGCAAAGGTGGGATGGGGCCGGATGGCCTTTAAAAGCTGCGTTCTGGTCAACCCGTTGGCAATGGCCACCGTCATTTCATTCACCATGTCCGTGGCCCGCTCGCACATGATCTGCGCGCCCAGCAGCACATCCGTCCCGGCATCCAGCACAAGCTTTACAAAGCCGCGCTCGCCGCCTGCGATCATGGTGCGGCAATTGGCCGACATAATATATTTCCCGGTGCGGACCGCGCTCCCCGCCGCCTTCGCCTCGTCCGCCGTCATGCCGACAACGGCGATTTCCGGGCGGGTGTATACGCAGGAGGGCACCAGGTCTTCCCGGGGGCCGGGCGTATGCCCTGCCGCGCGCTCCACGCAGGCGATCCCCTGGGCGGAGGCGGCATGGGCCAATTGGATGCTACCGGATACGTCTCCGATGGCATATACGCCGGGAATGCTTGTTTCATGGTTCGCGTCCGTTACGATGCGGCCGCGGTCCGTTTCCACGGAGAACCCCTCTGCGAACAATCCCTGTGTATTGGCCCGGCGGCCGATGGCCACCAGCACCGTATCCCCCACTGCCTCACCCTGCCGGCCGGCGGCTTCATACGAAACGGTCAAGCTGCCCTCCCCGGCCCTTTGTACCTGCGTCACCCGCGCCCCAGTCAGCACGGCCGCGCCGCGCTTTTTGAAGATCATGCCAAGGTTTTGGGAGATTTCCCGGTCCATTTGGGGCAGCAGCCTGTCCAGCGCCTCCAGGATGGTAACCTCATAGCCCAGGGCCATGAACAGGGAGGCAAACTCCACCCCGATCACGCCGCCGCCGATGATGATGAGCCGCGCACCTTTGGGGGGAGCTGCAAGCAGCCCGTCGCTGGTCACAACGCCGGGAAGGTCCAGACCGGGGATATTGGGCAGCATGGGCGCGGAACCCGTGGCAATCAATACGCGCTCTGCCGTCAGCACCCTGTCCCCTACCGCGACAGTATGTCCATCCC
>JAEWWY010000577.1 GCA_023458835.1 Bacillota bacterium | reverse complement strand
GTATAAACTGTTGTTTGACCGGATCCACAACCCTATTGAGCGGCGCCAACTGTATTTCCCCTTGCAGGAAGTTGGAGAAATAGTTGATATTTATATCAACAATGTCGGGTGCGCCGCTGCCGGATTGCAGGGCTATCAGAAGCTTGCTCCCCAGCTCTTGGTTCGGATAGGTCTCAAACGTTACATTGACTTGCCTGTCGGGATTCTCCTGATTCCAGGCGTCGATCCCGGGTTGATAAAATTGCTTGTGTACATCAGAGAAGATCCAGAAGCTGAGATCCGTGGCTTTACTTTCCGATAATGCGGCGCTCATACCGAAGGTTGCAACCAGGGAGAGAACCAGTACCACGGAAAGCAGTCTCCTCGCCATTTTCATGCAGACACCCCTCCTCAATATTTTATTATAGCAGGTGCTATAACAAATTCCCCTTTTCCAATTTCCTTATCCGTAGCGCTATAATAAAGAAAGCATATCGACAATCAATCTATTCTACAAATTTGTTTATATTATACATCTTGTGTAACACAAACACAAGCACTTTGTCAGATTAAATATATATTAAGCGATTTAGCTTGAGATTAAATGTAGGCGGAATTGTAATTTCGTTTTAAACCGACATGAAATAATTCTGGTTTTATATGGCTCGACTGCTTGCATAAAGGAATATCATACTCTATAATTGGTATCAAAGAAAAGCGGGGTGCAGCGCTATGATGTTTTTTGGAAAGCTTCAAGATGCGATACCTCTTTGCAAAGCGCTTAGTTCCGAAACCCGTGTCAGGATCATTGAACTCCTGTCCGATGAAAACGGAATGAATCTGAATGACCTGGCGAAAGCGCTGTCCATCACCAACGGTGCAATGACGGCACATATCCACGTGCTTGAAGAATGCGGTTTAATCGATGTTGTTACGCGGGTGGCCAGGCACGGCACGCAAAAAGTTTGCATAGTAAAACCTGAAAAGTATTTGATTGATATTGTTAAGCGAAAAGGAACCCAAAACGCGTACCATTCGGAGATAGCCCCCGGTCAGTACGTGGATTACCAGGCATCGGCGCCATGCGGGCTGGCAACAGAGTCAAAGATTGTTGGCGTTTATGATACCCCTCAGTACTTTTCCGATCCGGAACATTATATGGCGCATGTAGTATGGCTTACAACAGGCTATTTGGAGTATGAGATTCCGAATTTTCTGCCGGAGAATGCCCGTCCCTCTGAATTGATGCTCCATGCAGAGCTGGGATCAGAAGCGCCCAGCTATTGCAACGACTGGAAAAGTGATGTGCACGTGTCAATGAATGGGATCAAACTGGGTATTTGGCAAAGCCCCGGTGATTTCGGTGGCGTGAAGGGGGTATACAGCCCAAGCTGGTGGATTCATTCAATCAATCAGTATGGCACCCTATTCGCAATGACGATTAACCATATGGGCTGTTTTTTCGATCAGCAAAAAGTCTCGGATATCACCATCGACGATCTTTCCATCAACAGCCAGAGCCGCATTCGCCTCCGCCTTGCTGTACCGCCGGGGGAGCCGGAATCCCGGGGGCTGACGGTGTTCGGCCGCGGGTTCGGTAACTATGACAACGGTATCGTAGTACGCATCAGTTATGAGGATTGCGGGGACAAATAATCCTGCTGTATGGCGCGAAAATCTCTTTATACACCAAAGCGGAACACATTCCATGAGAGTTTCTTGATAACAGCAGTTACTTTTCCGTTCCTGAATACCGAATCAGTATTAACAGTTGGAACGACAGCCCGGGGATCTTCAAATGTATTCATCAAGTCCATATCGTCGCTGTATAGCTGGATATGTTCAATTAAATTGTATCCTTCAAATGTACCTATTTCAAGTTCCAGCAACCGGTCAGCTTCCCAATCCCGGTTTATTACGAATACGGTCAGCTCGCTGTTTTCAGCATTGAACGCCGCCGCCGAATCAATAAAGCCAATGCCTTTGTGCGTCCCATATTGGAATTGATGGCTTATGGCATAGCCCGGGATATCATACGTGTCACACTCGATGGCTGTCTGCAATGAAACTCCTCGGCCATATTTCATGAGCTGACTGAACGGATAATAGGCAATCGGTTTCCATACGTGGTCCCGATTTGTGGCGGCGAGCGTATTCAGGCCCCATGTCATGCATCCGATTTTCACACGGTCGGCATGACGAATGAGTGTCAGCAAGGTGGACGCGGAAGTCAGGGCGTCCAGCATTCCTCCCTGGCGTATAAATCGTTTGTTCGCAAGCATATTATCCGGGTCATGACGTACATATTCACGCGAGATATCAT
Organism: Bacillota bacterium; assembly: GCA_023458835.1. GTDB lineage: Bacteria > Bacillota > Clostridia > Christensenellales > Aristaeellaceae > JAEWAH01. The sequence continues at coordinate 467 of JAEWWY010000577.1, read as the reverse complement.
ATTCATGTTCCCATACCGTTCCGCGGCCGGGAAGGATCTCCCCAAGGGCTTGTTCCCTTGTTCCAAATTCATCAAAAGACAGCATCATTTTCCTGGGCAACCGGAGTTTTGTCTGAACATAATCACATAGCCCGATCTCTGTGTTGATGTAATCCTCGAAAAAACACGATCCGCCCAGCAGAGCGGCATAATCTCCCGGGGCCGCGATATGATAGTGATGCAGCGAGATATAATCTACCGATTCGTAGCATTCCTGAAGCACCTCCAAATCCCACTGAGGATAATGCGCCAGGAATGGCGAAGAGGATACACAAGCAACCGTTTCAATTGTCGGATCAATCCACTTCATGCCTTTGGAAACCTCGTGGGCTAAAACGCCATAACCACGAGGATCTTTTTGCCATGAGCCTATTTGCCAAGGCCCATCCATTTCGTTCCCAAGATACCATGTTTTCACATGATACGGC
>JAEWWY010000576.1 GCA_023458835.1 Bacillota bacterium | reverse complement strand
CCCTACAGACTTTGCATTTTGGGGCTCTTCATAGAACGGGAAACGCTGTACAGGCGCATTGAAGACCGGGTGGATGATATGATGGATATGGGTCTTCCTGCGGAAGTGGAAAGCCTTCTGCACATGGGTGTTCCGCCGGAGGCCCAGTCCATGCAGGGGCTGGGATATAAGGAGCTGATCCCCGTGTTGCGCGATGGACAGCCGCCTCGAACAGCCGTGGAAGCCATCAAATTGGGCACGCGCCATTATGCCAAACGGCAGATGACCTGGTTCCGAAGGACGGAAGGCATCGTTTGGCTGGACGCGCTCAAAAAGGATTGCATGGAGCAGGCCCTTCATCATATCCGGGCCACGCTGGCCCTCTGATAATAAAAAGCTATGTGAGGATTATGCACAATGACAGATATCGAAAAATTGATTGCGCAGGCGCAAGCCGATTGTGAAAACATCTTTTCTTCGCTGGATGAGGCAGAGATATACAATACCCGGCGGGTGCTTTCCGCCATGCAAAAGCATCAGGTGGCATCGCGCCATTTTTCGCCTACCACCGGCTATGGGTATGGGGATATCGGCCGGGATACGCTGGAGGCCATTTTTGCCGATGTATTTCAAACGGAGGCAGCCATTGTGCGGCCTCATATCGCTTCCGGTACCCATGCGCTGGCGCTGTGTTTGTTTGGGCTGCTGCTGCCGGGAGACCACCTCCTGTCCGCCTCCGGCAAGCCCTACGACACGCTGGACGAGGTGATCGGTATTGCGGGGCATGCCCCCGGTTCCCTGGCTGAAATGCATGTTTCCTACAGCCATGTGGCGTTGAATACAGAGGGAAGACTGGACCTAAACGCGATTCTTGGCGCCATCCGCCCCAATACCAGGGTGGTCATGGTTCAGCGAAGCCGCGGGTACGCCTGGCGGAACTCATTGAGCCCGGAGGATATTGGGCCGCTGGCGGAGCTCCTGCACCGGGATTTTCCAGGCGTCCATCTGATGGTGGACAACTGTTACGGCGAGTTTGTGCAAAAAACAGAGCCGAGCCATCATGGCGCGGATGTATGTGTTGGAAGCCTGATCAAAAATCCCGGCGGGGGCCTGGCGCCTACCGGGGGATATGTTGCAGGCAAGGAAGAATGCATACGGCGCATTGCCTCCAGGCTCACGGCACCGGGGATTGGCCAGGAGGTAGGCTCCTACGCAGGCAGCTACCAGCCATTTTATCAGGGGCTGTTCCTTGCGCCCCATGTGGTGATGCAGGCCCTGAAAACGGCCATCCTGACCGCCCGGGCCTTTGAATTGCTGGGGATGAAAGCGTCGCCCTGCGCATTTTCCCAGCGCTCCGACATCATACAAGCCATTGAAATGCGGTCGCCTGAGCGGCTGGTCGCATTCTGCCAGGGGATACAGGCCGCCTCCCCGGTGGACAGCATGGCTGTTCCCGAACCCTGGGATATGCCCGGCTATCAAAACCAGGTCATCATGGCCGCGGGTACGTTTGTTTCCGGCGCTTCCATTGAACTAAGCTGCGACGCGCCCATGCGCGAGCCTTTTATCGCTTACCTGCAGGGTGGTTTGACCTATGCCCACGGAAAAATCGCGCTCCAAGCCGCTTTAAAACATATGCAGCGCATTGGATGCCTGAATTAGTTTCATTTTCTCATGTTTGCATCCACTCCCGTCATATAATTGGCAGAAGGGAGTGGATGTCATGTCATACCGGCCTTTGCCCAAAGCGCAAGTCAAGCCCATGCATGTGGTGCACCGGAAGCCCGTGAGTGGGCCGGGCATTGTTTCCCCCAAGGAACCAGATAAAGAAACAAAAAAGGATATCGAGTGGGTAAAGCCCCGCAGAAAAGAATTTGCGGAGCGCCTGACGCGCAATGTCGCCGTGGCCGCGGCGCTTCTGCTATGCGCGGTGGCTGTTCGTAACGCCGCGCTGCCACAGGCCAAGGATGTATTCACCGTCATCCAGGACAGCGTGACCATGGATCTGGATGAATCGCTGGGGAAACTGACCTTTGTCTCCAGCCTTCTGCCGGAATCCGCCCTTGTATTCTGGAACAGCGGCGAAGCGGTGCAGGTATCCGCACCGGTCCACGGGGACATCGTACACGCCTACAATGAAGCAGAGCCGTATATCGGACTTCTGGGCGTATCCGTAGACGTCCGGGTGGCCGCCGATGGCGAGGTTATGAATGTGGCCCATGGGGATGGGGAAGAGCGCGTGGTACGCGTCCGCCATGAGGATGGGCTGGAGACATTGTACGGCAACCTGTTGGAGTGCTTTGTGGCGGAGGGCGACCAGGTCTACGAGGGTGATATCATCGGCGAAACCGCGCAAAAACAGCCTGTATTTTTTGAGGTGCGCAAAAACGGCCGGTCCGTTGACCCTGTTCCTTTGATGCGGGAAGTGGTGGCCGTGCCGTGAAAGCGTTGGAAATCAATCATACCCGGATACGCCTCCACCCGCTGGCGCTGATTGGCGCTATCGTGTGCATCGGCATGGGGCAGGGGAGCGCGGTATTGTCCGCGTTATTGGCGCTGGTACTTCACGAGCTGGCGCATGTGTTTGCCGCCAAATCCTTCCGCCTTCCGGTGCCGGAAGTGGAATTCACGCCCTTTGGCGGCGTGGCCCGCATGGAAGATCTATGTGAGGCTACGCCGGTTCAGCAATTTGTGGTGGCGGCGGCCGGCCCCGCCATGAGCTGGCTTTGCTGCCTTGTATGCGCCGGCTTGATGCAATTAGGCTGGGTAAGCCTTGCGCAGATCGAAGGCTTCCTGCGCTGGAACCTGCTGCTTCTATGCTTCAATCTGATCCCCGTGCTGCCGCTGGATGGGGG